>JAJDJN010000005.1 GCA_030267245.1 Desulfovibrio sp. OttesenSCG-928-A18 | reverse complement strand
ACCAATTTTTATCTGTCGGCGGCGGCGGGAACGCGGTCCCGCCTTGCCTCTCGAAATGCTCTGCATTTTGGCGCGACATCTTGTCGCGCATTCCAATTCCAAGTTGAAATTATAGCAATTTCAACTTGGAATTGGAATTACTTGTCGTCAGCCTTATGCCGGAAGTTCCTGTAGCCAAGCGCATAGGTTTTCATGCGCAGGCCGATGATGCGTTCGGTGATGCCCAGCCTTTCCGCCGCCCTGACCATGTTGCCCCGCTCGGCCTTTAAGGCTTCGACAATGAGGCGTTTTTCCAGATCGGCCAATGCGTCATTCAGGGTTGTTGGGGCAAGGGGGGAGTCGTGATGTACCGTTTCTTTTCGTAAAAACGGCAAATGAGACGCATCAATAACATCACCGGTGCCGCATAAAATCACGGCCCGTTCCATCACGTTCTGCAGTTCCCGGATATTTCCCGGCCAGGCATATCCCAGCAGAAGAGCGGATGCCGCAGGGGCAATGCGCATGGTTTGACGGTTGGATTCTTTATTATATCTGTCCACAAAATAGGTTGCCAGGGGGAGTATGTCGTCCTTTCGTTCCCGCAGCGGAGGAGAATACAGAGGAAATACGTTGATGCGGTAATAAAGGTCCTGCCGGAACCTCCCTGCCGCGACCATTTCCTCCAGATTTCGATTGGTTGCGGCGATAAGGCGAACATCCACCCGCAGGGTTTTTGTTCCGCCCACCCTCTCAAACTCTTTTTCCTGCAAGGCCCGCAACAGTTTTGCCTGGGCCATCAAAGAAAGTTCCCCCACCTCGTCCAAAAACAGGCTGCCGCCGTGGGCTATTTCAAAACGGCCTTTTTTGGCTCCAACGGCACCGGTAAAGGCTCCTCGCTCGTGTCCGAACAGTTCGCTTTCAATAAGATTTTCCGGCAGGGCCGCGCAGTTTATCTTGACAAGCGGCCGGCCGGCCCTGGGGCTGTTTGAGTGGATAAGACCGGCAACCAGTTCCTTGCCCGTGCCGCTTTCGCCCTGAATAAGCACCGTGGCGTTGGAAGCGCTGACTCTGGCGATTTCAAGCATAAGCTGCCGTGTAGCGTCAGAATTGCCCACCAGCGCACCGGACTCAAGGCTGCCGTGAACCATGCGTTGCAGACGCCGGTTCTCTTCCATCACCGCCGCGTGCCTGGAGCGAATATCCCGCCGGTGCTGCACGGCGCGAGATATAAGTGAGGCCAGCACCTGCAAAAGACGCAAATCTTCCTCAAGGCAAATGGAATCGGCGAACAGCTTGTCCGCTGATAAGGCTCCCACGGCCTTGCCCTTGAGGATTATGGGCACACAGAGAAAGGAAATATCTTCTTTTTGCAGGTCGCGCGCGCCGGTACGGTTAAGAAAGTGCGGCTCTTCGGAAACATGGGGAACAACCATGCCCGTTCCCGTTTGTATGACTTTACCGGTAATACCTTCCCCGAGTTTATAATGCGCCCGGTCGCGCTCCTGCTCGTTAAGCCCGTAGGAGGCTTCCACTCCGATTTCAGCGCACTCCGGGTCAACAAGGGTTATGGTTCCGCGCATCATCCCCGTATACCGCGCCATCAGCGCCAAAGCATCTTCCAAAGGGTCGGACAGCTCGTCAGCCCCATCCAAAGCTTGGCTGATCTCAAAGAGGAGCCGTAATTCGTTGGCTTCATTGCGTATATTAACATCCGCCATATATGTGCCTTTTTCTCTTGCCGGCCTTCCAGAGCATCGCTTGTCACACCCTTGCAGCGTTTTTGCAGGAATACCGTGCCGCAGTGCCTGCACAGGGAAAATAGTACATTCATACAACACAGTAAATACCGCTCCAGCACGCGGTACAAAAGCAATCCTTGTCTGTGCCGAATATGCCAAGCAGCGTTGAGGTCTCAAACAGGGCACCCTTTGCCGCCAAAGACTCGGCAAGGCGCGGCCTTGCCGCCAGATTGCCGTTATGCGCCACAGCAACCTTTCCGCCGCAGTAGCGGGCAAGCAGGGGCTGCGCGTTGGCCAGATTCCAATTCCAAGTTGAAATTGCTATGATTTCAACTTGGAATTGAAATGCGTGACAGGATGTCGCGCCGAAATGTGAAGCATTTCGAGAGGCAAGGCGGGATCACACTCCCGCCGCAGCCGATAAATCAAAATTGCATGGACGTAATTTTGATTTGGAATCCGAATAATAGTCTTGCAGCGGAGCAACGCTGCGCGTGCTGCTTTGTCTGGCCTCCAGCCCCTCCACAGCCGCGCGCAAAGCCGCTATGGTGGTGATGGTCGTGACATGGCGGGCCAGGGCTTGGGCCCGCAGTGCCGTGGCGTCCCGCGCTGATTTTGAACCGCTTACGGTATTCACCAGCATGTTCACCTCTCCATTGCGCATGAAATCCAGTAAGTGCGGACGCTTGGGGCCTATTTTGACCACAATCGCCGCCGCAATGCCGTGCTCTTCCAAAACCTTTTTGGTGCCCGGCGTGGCGTACAGGCGAAAGCCGAGCTTTTCCAGCCGGGACGCCAGCGGTGCCAGGGCCTGCTTGTCCCTGTCCGTGACCGAAAGGACGATGTTGCCGGAAAAGGGAATGGGCGTGCCTGCGGCGGATTGAGCCTTCAAAAAAGCCATGCCGAAGCTTTTGTCCAAGCCCATGACCTCTCCTGTGGAACGCATTTCCGGGCCGAGGCCGATTTCGGCTCCGGGGAAACGCTCAAAGGGCAATACGGCTTCCTTCATGGCGTGGCAGGCGAGTGCGGGTTCGCTGACAAAACCTGTTTCGGCCAGAGAGAAGCCGCACATGACCATGGTAGCAATGCGGGCCACGGGCACACCCGTGGCCTTGGAGACAAAGGGCACGGTGCGCGAGGCCCTGGGGTTTGCTTCAAGGATATGGACTTCTTCATCGCGGACGGCGAACTGAATGTTCAACAGCCCCACAGCGCCCAGCGCAAGGCCGATGCGACGCGTGTTCTCGCGAATGCGTTCCAGAACGGCCGAGGAGAGCGTATGCGTGGGGATGGAACAGCAGGAATCGCCCGAATGGATTCCCGCCTGTTCAATATGTTCCATGATCGCCGCTATGGTCACGCTTTTTCCGTCAACCACCGCATCCACGTCCACTTCCACGGCTTCCTCAAGAAACTTGTCCACGAGTATGGGGCTGTCTTCCCGTAGGCAGGCGCCGGTATATGTACCTTCTACATATTCGCGCAAAGAGGCTTCGTCGTGAATAACGCGCATGGCTCTGCCGCCGAGAACGAAAGACGGGCGCGCCATGACCGGGTAGCCGATGTCTTTGGCAATGCGGCAGGCGGATTCCTCGTTATGCGCCATGCCGCTGGGGGGCTGCGCTATGTGAAGGGATTCCATCAACCGGCTAAAGGAATCCCGGTCTTCCGCCAGGGCAATGGCGGCAGGTGGAGTGCCTATAATGGGGATGCCTTCTTTCTCCAACGCCGCCGCGAGGTTAAGGGGCGTTTGCCCGCCAAACTGGACGATGAGCCCGTCTGGCCGCTCAACCCGGCAGATTGCGAGGATATCTTCCACGGTGAGCGGCTCAAAGTACAGCACATCAGCGGTGTCATAGTCCGTGGAGACGGTTTCGGGGTTTGAATTCACCATAATGGAGGTGATTCCGGCTTCTTTCAAGGCAAAGGCGGCCTGAACGCAGCAGTAATCAAATTCCACACCCTGCCCGATGCGATTCGGGCCGCCGCCCAGAATCATGACTTTTCGCAAGGGGACGGCGTCACCGGGTGCCGCCTGACGCGCTTGTCCGTTTTTTCCGGAAGGCGGCAGGCGTTCGCCCTGTTCCGCATCATAGGTGGAATAATAATAGGGGGTCAGAACGGCGTACTCGCCCGCGCAGGTATCCACGCTCCGAAACGCGGGGTGCACGTCACAATACGCGCGCAGGCGGCGTATGTCGGCTTCATCGACCAAGGCCTCCTCACCCGCGAAAAACAGAGCCCGGCGGGCTAGGGCGGCAATGCGGGCGTCGCTGAAGCCCTGGGCCTTGATATGCCGCAAAGTCCGGCCTTGCCCGGCAGGCAATGCGCCTTTTACCCGCTCGCCTGCTGACACTGGAGGCCTTTTCCCGTCCTCACCCCGCATTTCCCGCAGCAGGGGCGGAACAACTTCTCCAATCCGCCGCTCTGTGTCCAGAATGTGCTGAATCTGCAAAAGAAACCACACATCAATGCCTGTCAGGGCATGCGCCTCTTCCGCTTCCATCCCCAACTGCATGGCTTCATAGATCAGGAGCAGACGTTCCGGGCCGGGCTGGTGCAGCGCCTCGCGCCGCGCGCACAGACGCTGCTGCCGGGAAAGCGGCGTGATCTTCGTATTTTCGGGCGGCGCTTCCAGTCCGGAAAGGCCAATCTCCAGCCCGCGCAAGGCTTTTTGCAGGGCTTCGCGAAAGTTTCCGCCAATGGCCATGGTTTCACCCACGGAATGCATTTGCAGGCCGAGCACAGGTTCGGAACCGTCAAATTTTTCATAATTGAAACGCGGCGCCTTGACCACGCAGTAGTCAACTACTGGCTCAAAGCAGGCAGAGGTTCCGGTGATGTCGTTGCGCAACTCGCCAAGGTGATAGCCCAGGGCCAGTTTTGTCGCCACGCGGGCTATGGGGTATCCCGTCGCCTTGGAGGCCAGCGCGGAAGACCGGGATACGCGGGGGTTCATTTCAATGACCACCCTGCGCCCGCTTTGCGGATGCACGGCAAACTGGATGTTGCAGCCGCCCGTGTCCACGCCCACGGCGCGCACCACCCGCAGAGCGTCGTCCCGCAGTGCCTGATACTCCCGGTCGGAAAGGGTCTGTATGGGGGCCACGGTAATGGAATCGCCCGTATGCACGCCCATGGGGTCCAGATTTTCAATGCCGCAAATGACAACGGCATTGTCGGCGCCGTCGCGCACCACCTCCAGCTCTATCTCCTTCCAGCCCAGAACGGATTCCTCCACCAGAATTTCGCTTATGGGGGAGGCTTCAATGCCCCTGCGGACCATCGTTTTGAATTCCTCAAGGTTGTAGGCTATGCCGCCGCCGGTTCCGCCAAGTGTGTAGGACGGGCGGATAATGGCCGGAAAGCCCAATGTCCTTGCAATTTCCACGGCATCCGCCACGGAGGCGGCCAGGCCGCTGCGCGGCAGATCCAGCCCGGATTGCAGCATGGCGGCATGGAATTTTTGTCTGTTTTCAGCCAGTTCAATGGCTTCAGGTTGTGCGCCGATCATGCGTACGCCGCATTCTTCAAGCAGGCCGGAACGGTGCAACTCCATTGCCAGGTTAAGCGCGGTCTGCCCGCCAAGGGTGGGCAACAGTGCATCCGGGCGCTCCCGGCGGATAATGGCCGAAGCCATGTGGATATTGAGGGGTTCTATGTAGGTGCGGTCGGAAAAGCCGGGATCGGTCATCACTGTCGCCGGATTGGAATTCAAGAGAATAACCTTGCATCCTTCCTCTTTCAGCGCCTTGCAGCCCTGCGTTCCCGAATAGTCGAATTCGCAGGCCTGGCCGATGACGATGGGGCCGGAACCCAAAACCATTACCGATTGTATGTCGTTACGCCTGGGCATGTCATGCACCGTTCTTGTTTGTTATTTCGGACAGCATCAACTTTCGGAAACGCAGGAACAGTTCCGCCGCATCATGCGGTCCCGGCCCTGCTTCGGGATGAAACTGCACGGAAAAAGCCTTGAATGTGTCACAGGTCAGCCCGGCCAGCGTATGATCGTTGAGATTCCAGTGCGAAGGCCGCGCATGTTCCGGCAAAGAGTCCGGATCAACGCAGAAGCCGTGATTCTGGCTGGTAATCCATACCCGCCCTGTCAGGCGGTCCTGTACGGGATGGTTGACCCCGTGATGCCCGAAAGGCAGCTTGTAAGTTTTTCCGCCAAGGGCCAGGGCGAGAATCTGATGCCCCAGACAGATGCCGAAGAGCGGCAGAACGCCGAGCAGTTTGCGCACTTCTTGTACGGCATGGGTGCAGGCTTGCGGATCGCCCGGTCCGTTGGAAAGCAAAACCCCGTCTGGCTGTGACGCCAGAATTGTTTCCGCCGAAGCGGCGGCGGGCCAGACAGTGGGAATCATACCGGCCATAAACAGCCCATCCAGAATGGAACGCTTGATACCGTAGTCATACACAGCGACACGAAGCGGCTTGTCGTATGGTATGGAGACGTTTTCGGTACCATGCCCGTATTCATAGGGGGCAGCGCAGGTGACCGCCCCTGTCAGGTCGCGCCCGCGCATATCGGGCAACGCTCTGGCCCGGCGCAAGAGCGACGTCTTGTCCAGATCCAGGGCGCTGATGATGCCGTTTCGCACACCGTATTCGCGCAGGTGCAAAGTAAGAGCGCGGGTATCCACACCGTATATTCCGCTTATCCCGTCCCGGCGCAGGCGAAAGTCCAGTGTTTCTTCCGCCCGCCAATGCGGAAAGGGCGCTGACACGCCAGCGCCCTTTCCGTTGCCTTCGGGTAAAAAAAGCTCATGAAAAATTGCCCCTCCCGCCTGTATACGCGGCGCTTCGTCATCGTGGGAACAGGCTCCGTAATTACCGGCATGCGCGGCGGTAAAAGCCACTATCTGCCCGTGGTAGGAAGGGTCTGTCAGGGTTTCCTGATACCCGGCCATGCCGGTGGTAAAAATCACTTCGCCCATGGATTCGGCCTGTTTTCCGCAAGCGAATCCCGAAAAGCAGGCACCGTCATCCAGCATCAAAAAGGCTTGTTGTTCCGCCATAATGTCCTCGGTGGTGTCGTGTGCGGCCGCGGCACAACGGCCATGTGCAGGGAGGACATTGCAATTTTAAAGCCACGCCGGTGCGCTAGCCCGGAAGGCGGTTTTTTTCCCGGCTTTCAAAACGGAACAGCTTTTTCACCCCGCCGGGGGCGGGGGAACAGCATACGGAAATGTGGGGTTGTGGTTAAAATCTTACATTTTTGTAAGGAATGTTTTTCTCGAAAGGAGCCTCTTTGCCCGGAATACACCGCCGTGAAAGCATTTTTCCAATAAAAAAGATTATGTTACGAGGAAGAGCGTACTCTGGCGCGCTTCTTGCCTTGAGGCCGGCATCACCAACCGCCCGCAAGCAAGGAGTTTCATATGTCCAGCACTCTTCGTTCAGCCGTTCGCCTTTCCGTAGCCACGGATACGCGCATCCCCGAACACCCGGCCAGACATCGGCCGGCCGATTTATTCGGCAAAGATGTTTTCGGTATGGACGCCATGCGCGAGCATTTGCCCGCCCCTGTGTTCAAACGCCTGGAAAAGGCGGCGCACGAGGGAAAAAGCCTTGCTGAAGGCGATGCCGATATCGTTGCCGTAGCCATGAAAGACTGGGCCATTGAACGTGGCGCAACCCACTACACGCACTGGTTTCAGCCCATGACCGGCAGCACGGCTGAAAAGCACGACGCCTTTCTTGCCCCGGCCTCCGGCGGCCGCATGATCAATGAATTTTCCGGCAAAATGCTCATCAAGGGCGAGCCGGACGCCTCTTCCTTTCCCTCGGGCGGCATTCGCTCCACCTTTGAAGCCAGGGGCTACACCGCCTGGGATCCCACCAGCCCGGCCTTTCTCATGGAAAACACCTGCGGCAAAACACTGTATATTCCTTCCATTTTCCTTTCCTACACCGGTGAATCCCTTGACCGGAAAACCCCCTTGTTACGCTCGCTGGAAGCCGTATCCACACAGGCCCTGCGTGTTCTCCGCCTGTTCGGAAACGCCACGGCAACCAAGGTAAACGCCATGGTGGGAGCGGAGCAGGAATATTTTCTTGTGGACAGCCGTTACCTTTCCCTGCGTGACGACCTCATGCTGGCGGGCCGTACCGTTTACGGCGCAAAGCCCTCCAAGGGGCAGGAGCTGGAAGATCACTACTTCGGAACCATCAGCCCCCGCGTCCTGGCTTTTATGGCCGAAGTGGAGGAACGCATGCTGGCGCTCGGCATTCCGGCCCGCACCCGGCACAACGAGGTGGCTCCTGGGCAGTTTGAACTGGCCCCCATGTTTGAAGCCGCCAACCTTGCCACCGACCACAACATGCTGACCATGGAGATACTCAGAACTACGGCCGGGCGGCACGGTTTTGCCTGCCTGCTGCATGAAAAACCCTTTGCCGGGGTGAACGGTTCGGGCAAGCACAACAACTGGTCGCTTTGCGACTCCGAGGGCAACAATCTTCTTGAGCCGGGAACAACCCCCGCGAACAACGCCCAGTTTCTGATCTTTCTGGCCGCCATCCTGCGCGCGGTACACAAGCATGCCGTTACTCTGCGCCTGGGCACCATCGGCGCGGGCAACGATCATCGTCTGGGAGCGAACGAAGCCCCGCCCGCCATCATTTCCATATTTCTCGGCGAGCCGCTGACCAACGTGCTCAAGGCTATCATTGACGGTAACGGCAAAGGAGCCGGTGAATGGAACGGCGGCATCATGCGGGTTGGCGTGACCAGCCTGCCGCCCTTGCCCAAAGATATTTCCGACCGCAACAGAACCAGCCCCTTCGCCTTTACCGGCAACAAGTTCGAATTCCGGGCCGTGGGCTCTTCCCAATCCATCGCCCCCGCCAACATTGCCCTGAACGCCGCCGTGGCCTGCGCCTTGGACGACATTGCCACGGAGTTGGAAAGCGCCGTCGCGGAAGGTCTTTCCCTTAACGAGGCCGTGCAGGGCCTGCTGGTCCGCCTGTTCAAGGAGCACATGCCCATAGTGTTCAACGGAAACGGCTACTCTGATGAATGGCAGGAAGAAGCGGCCCGCCGGGGGCTGCCCAACTTCAAGGATACCGTGTCTGTGCTTGAGCACTACAGCGATCCTGATGTGATGGCGGTGTTCACGCGTACCAGCGTCCTGAGCGAGCGGGAACAACTGGCCAGGCAGGAGATTCTGCTGGAAACCTATATCAGGGCCGTTCATGTGGAAACCAAGCTCGCGTCCGCTCTCGGCCGTTCGGTCATTTTGCCCGTTGCCGTAAAATACCTGGAAACAACGGCAAAAATGTTGCAACTGGCGCGCGCCGTAGGCACAGAGAACACTCAACCGGCGGAGGAAAGCTATTACAACAGGGTGCGCGGCCATGTTTTCGGCCTGCTGGCCGCGCTCGACGCGCTGGATGCCTGCCATGAAAAGCTGGACGCCATGAGCGGAACAAAAGAACGGGCCGTGGCGGCCAGAGATTGCCTGTTGCCCCTGATGCGGGAATGCCGCGCGCATGCGGATGCCCTGGAAGGCATTACCGATGACGCTGACTGGCCTTTGCCAAAGTATAATGAATTACTCTGGCAGCATTAGACACGATCTGGGGAAACGTTGATCTGTTCCGTATGAAAAACTCAATGTTTCCCAAACCGCTTTCTTGGAAACAGCCCCCAAGGTGGGGCGGCGCTTCCTTTGCCCGTGAGTATGTTCGGTGTCAATACAAAAATGAGATAGACGGGTTACAATGCAAAAACATCACCGCAATTCTCTCTACACTCCGGAAGAGCACGACGCCTGCGGAGTGGGTTTTTTAGCGCGCCTTGATGGCATAGCCAGCCACACAATTGTGGAAGACGCCGTCCTGGCCCTGGAACGCATGGCGCATCGCGGCGGTGCCGGTTTTGGCCCTGAGCATCCGGATGGAGCGGGGCTGCTTGTGCCCCTGCCCGTGAATTTTATGCGCAAAGTCTGGCTACCCGTTTGCGGCGAGCTGCCGCCAAGGTTCGCGCTCGGGCAGTTTTTCATGCCGCGGGATGTTGCCGACAAAACGCACGCGGAAAAAACCGTGAACAGGGTCTTTGCGGAGCACGATATTCATGTCCTTGGCTGGCGCGACGTTCCTGCCCGCAAGAACATTCTGGGGACGCATGCGGCGAAAACCTGCCCGGTTTTCCGCCAATGCCTGGCTGCTCCGACAGAAGCAATGCAGGCGGGGTTGAAGCGCCGTGCCGATCGGCCGGGTTTTCTGGAACATGCTTCCGGAAGGACCGAAGAAGACCGCTTTGAGCGTACCCTGTATATAGCCCGCCGCCATCTGGAAAACTCCCTTCGCGCTCTGGAAGACTTTCATGTGGCGAGCCTGTCCGGCAGCAGTATCGTGTACAAGGGATTGCTGGCCGGGGGGCAACTGAGCGCCTTTTATCCCGATTTGGCGGACAGGGATTTTGCCATCCATTTCGCGGTGCTGCATGAACGATACAGCACCAATACGCAACCCGTCTGGAAGCTGGCCCAGCCCTTTCATTGCCTGGCCCATAACGGAGAAATCAATACATTGTCCTGCAACAGGGCGCATATGGCAATCCGTGAGCCGTTGCTGGAATCCCCTTTGTTCGGCAAGGATATCAAGCACCTTTTGCCGGTGCTGGAACCGCACGGCAGCGATTCCGCCGCACTGGACAACTGCTTCGAATTTCTGCTGCATGGGGGCAGAAGCCCGGCCCACACGGCCATTATGCTCATGCCCGAACCTTTCGGCCCGGCCTTTTCCATGGGCGAGGACAAACGGGCTTTTTACGAATATCACGCGGCCCTCATGGAGCCGTGGGACGGGCCCTCCGCCATGGTCTTTACAGACGGTAGACGCCAACTGGGCGCCATGCTGGACAGAAACGCCCTGCGCCCCTGCCGCTACGCCCAAACCAGAGACGGCCTGTTTGTGCTCGCCTCGGAAGCGGGCGTTATCGATTTGCCGCCTTCGCGCATTGTTCAGAAAGGCCGATTGCGTCCCCGGCAGATGCTTATGGTCGATTTCGCCCGCCGGCGCGTCATTACGGACGCGGAGTGCAAAAACCGGGTGATTTACGCACAACCATATCGGCACTGGGTACGGGAAAATGGCGTAAGCCTGCGCGATTTGCCGCTGCCTTCCGCCGCTCCCGCCATTTCGGGGGCCACTTCCTCCCCCGAGGACACGGCTTCCCTGTTTCAGCGGCAAATTCTCTTCGGATACGGCAGGGAAGACATACGGGATATTCTGTCGCCCATGGCCCGCGACGCCCAGGAACCCACGGCCTCCATGGGAACGGACCGTCCGCTGGCCGTTCTTTCCGGGCGGCCCCAACTGCTCTATTCCTACTTCAAGCAGCGCTTCGCCCAGGTGACCAATCCTCCCATTGATCCCTTGCGCGAAGGGCTGGTCATGACCCTGACGGGTTTTGCCGGAAAACAGGGAAATTTGCTGGAAGAAGGGCCGGATCACTACGCGCGTCTGCGTCTGGGCAACCCTCTGCTGACGGCAGAGGACATGCCGCGTCTGCTCGGTTCAGGCCATCCCGCGGTGCGTGTGGCAGTTATTCCCATATTGTTCGACGCGCATGACGGCCCCCCCGGCCGGGCTTTGGAAAAAGGACTGGAACGCGTGTTCCGCATGGCTGAAGAAGCCTTGAGCCATTCCGACACTGGCGAAAGCCAGCCCGCTACACTACTGTTGTTGACAGACTCCGGTGCTGACCGGGATAACGCCCCCATTTCGTCGCTGCTTGCCGTTTCCGGCCTGCACCACCATCTGCTGCGTCAAGGCCTGCGGCACGCCTGCTCTTTGCTTGTGGATACGGGTGAAGCGCGCGAAGTTATGCATGTGGCGCAGCTTATCGCCTTTGGGGCCAGCGGGGTACACCCGCGCCTGGCCTTTGCCTCGGTGCGCGCTTTGGCGGAACAAGGGCTGTTGCAAAGCGGCGCAACCGCCGACCAGGCCTGCACCGCCTATGCCAACGCCGTACATAAGGGTTTATTGAAAACATTTTCGCGCATGGGCATTTCCACTTCGCGCTCCTTCATGGGGGGTCAGGCCTTTGAGGCCGTGGGCCTGGACCCCTTGCTGATGAAACGGCATTTTTCCGGTGTGCCCAGCCGTTTGGGAGGCATAGGTCTGGAGCACCTGGCCATGGACACTCTGGCCAGGCACGCCAAAGCCTTTGGCCCGCAGGCGGCACAAAAAGGCGCGGCAGGCGCGGGTGAAACGCTCAGCCCCGACGGGCGTTATACATACAGCCCGCAAGGGGAAACGCACCTGTGGACGCCGCTCGCCGTGCGCGCCCTGCACAAGGCGGTGCGCGAAGATGACTGGGAAAGCTACCAGTCTTATGCAGGGGTGAGCGACGAGCAGACGTCCGGCCCCGTTACCTTGCGGAGTCTGCTGGCATTTAACGCAGACGCTCCCGTGCCTCTGGACGAGGTTGAGCCGGTGGAAGCCATCATGCGCCGCTTTGTGGCCTCGGCCATGTCGTACGGCTCCATCAGCCCGGAAGCGCATGAAGCCATCGCCATAGCCTGCAACCGGGTGGGGGCCCGCTCCAATTGCGGCGAGGGCGGCGAAGCGCCGGAACGCAACACTTTGCGTAAGGACGGAAGCGATGTCCGCTCCCGCGTGCGCCAAATCGCCTCCGGGCGCTTTGGCGTGACTGCCGGCTACCTGGTCAATGCGGATGAAATCCAGATAAAAATGGCCCAGGGCGCAAAACCGGGAGAGGGCGGACAACTGCCCGCTCACAAAGTGTTGCCGGATATAGCCCGCGTGCGGCATACGGTGGCGGGCGTTACGCTTATTTCGCCGCCGCCGCATCATGATATTTATTCCATTGAGGATCTTGCACAGCTTATTTACGATGTAAAAAGCGTGAGCCCCAAAGCCCGCGTTTCCGTCAAGCTGGTGGCGGGCACGGGTATCGGCACGGTGGCTTCAGGCGTGGCCAAGGCCGGAGCCGACACGATTCTTGTTTCCGGGCATGACGGCGGCACCGGGGCCTCACCCCGCAGCGCCATTGATCATGTGGGCCTTCCCTGGGAAATGGGCCTGTCGGAAACGCAGGCCGCGCTGTGCGCCAACGGCCTGCGAAACACTGTACGCTTGCAGGTGGACGGGCAGTTGCGCACCGGCAAAGATCTGGTCATGGCGGCCCTGATGGGGGCGGAAGAGTTCGGCCTGGGCACGGGGGTCCTGGTGTCCCTGGGCTGCTGCCTGCTGCGCGTCTGCCATTTGGGAACCTGCCCCGTGGGCATTGCCGCCCAGGATCCGAAGCTCCGCGCCCGTTTCAAGGGTTCGCCCGATCATCTGGAACGCTACTTCCGCTTTCTGGCTCAAGATATGCGTCGGCACATGGCCGCGTTGGGCTTTAAGACTGTGGATGCGCTGATCGGCCGGGCGGATTGCCTGAAACCGGCCCCCGTGCCAGCGGGCTTGCCCCCTGAACACGCGACGAAACTGCACACTCTCGACCTGTCCCCGTTATGCGTACGCACAAACGTCACCCCCGCGCAACGCCCCCCGCACAAGGCGACGGAATCCGCCTTGCACCGCTCTGTATACGCCGCGCTCATGCCGGGAATTGCCGCGCGGCGCCCCTGCCGCTTTGAAGGCCCCATAGCCAATACCGACCGGGCCGTCGGCAGCCATATTGCCGGGGAAATCGCCCGGCTGTATGGCGAGGAAGGCCTGCCCCCCGGTTCGGTGGAGATGCAATTGACGGGCAGCGCCGGGCAAAGCCTGGGGGCCTTCCTGACACGCGGCATATTTTTGCGCGTGACCGGCGAAGCCAATGACTACGTCGGCAAAGGCCTTTCGGGCGGGGTTATCGCCATACGGCCCGCGCAGCGCCACAGCGGCCTTCCGGCGCAAAGCTTCTTCCCGGACAACCAGGTGATAGCGGGCAATGTCGCTTTATACGGGGCGACTTGCGGCGAAGCCTATTTTGCCGGTAGCGCGGGAGAACGCTTTGCCGTGCGCAACAGCGGGGCCTCGGCGGTTGTGGAGGGCGTGGGCGATCATGCCTGTGAGTATATGACGGGGGGTGTCGTGGTGGTGCTCGGCTCCACGGGCTACAACTTCGCGGCCGGTATGAGCGGCGGCGTTGCCTATGTGTATGACCCCAGCGAACAGTTCCAGACCCGCTGCAACATGGACAGCATTGATCTGGAAAGCGTATGGCACAAAGACGACATACAGCTTTTGCGCGCTCTTCTTTCGCATCATGTGCGCCATACCGGCAGCCCCCTCGCCTCGGCGTTGCTGGCGGACTGGCAGGCCAGCCTGCCTATTTTTCTGAAGGTTCTCCCCATAGAATACAAACGGGCGCTTGAGCGCTTGAAGCATGGCGAAGGCAGGCAGGTGGAGCGCCTTGCCGCCACGGAGGAGGTGTATAATGTCTGAACAACCGCAAGCCCTGCATGACGAAAAAAACATACCCGGGGGAAGCAGCCTTTCTCTGAACAAGGGAGCATCGCTGCCGTCACTGAAAGGACTGGATATGCCGGCCCGCATTCCCTTTACCAAAATGCACGGGGCGGGCAACGATTATATATATGTGGAGGAGTTCGACTTCCCGCTGCCGCACCTGGAAGCGCTGGCGGTGCACATCAGCCATCGGCATTTCGGGGTCGGCGGCGACGGGCTGGTGCTCATCGGGCCTTCTTCCACGGCGGATTTTCGCATGCGCATTTTCAACGCCGACGGCTCGGAGGCGGAAATGTGCGGCAATGCCTCACGCTGCGTTGCCAAGTACCTGTATGAACACAAGCGCACGCTCAAGCATGAGCTGAGCCTGGAGACAAAGGCCGGAATAAAAAGCGTGTCGCTTGAAGTGGAGCACGGGCTGGTGCGCGCCGTTCGCGTGAATATGGGCCGTCCTGCTTTTTCGCCCGCTGATATTCCCATGAGCGTCAAGGCAAAGGACTTCATCAATCAGGAACTCACCGTTGCGGGTACACTGTGGCGCGGCACTGCCCTTTCCATGGGCAATCCGCATCTTGTGATTTTTGTTGATGATCTTCATTCGCTGGATTTGCCCCGCATCGGGCCGCTTTTTGAAAATCACGCGTATTTTCCCAAAAGAGTCAACACCGAGTTTATACAGGTTATTGATCCAAAGCGCATTGTCATGCGTGTTTGGGAACGCGGCAGCGGAGAAACCCTGGCATGCGGCACAGGCGCCTGCGCCTCTTTGGTTGCCTGCGTTCTTAATGAAAAAACGGGCCCGGACATTACGGTATCGCTGCCCGGCGGCGCGCTGTGCATTGAATGGGAAAAAGGCGGCAACGTATTCATGACAGGCCCGGCAGTTTCGGTGTGTTCCGGCAACTACCATGTGCCGCAATGGTAAGGGCGTCAAAAAAAGACAGTGCGTGCAATGCCCCCAAACATGACCGTGAAAACGCACGAGCACAGTTCAGGAGAAGTACGGCATGGCAAGGCTTAATTCCCATTATGCCGCGCTGCATGGCAGTTACCTGTTTTCAGAGATTGCCGGGAGAATACAGTCGCACACGGTGGCGAATCCCGGCCGGAAATTGATCCGCCTTGGCATCGGCGACGTCACGCAGCCCCTGGTTCCAGCGGTGGTGGCCGCTTTGAGCATGGCAGTTACAGAGCAGGGAACTCCCGAGGGATTTCGGGGGTACGGCCCCGAGCAGGGTTATGGTTTTCTTCGCGAAGCCATAGCGCGGTCGTGCTACGATGGC
Organism: Desulfovibrio sp. OttesenSCG-928-A18; assembly: GCA_030267245.1. Lineage (GTDB taxonomy): Bacteria > Desulfobacterota > Desulfovibrionia > Desulfovibrionales > Desulfovibrionaceae > Frigididesulfovibrio. Next base: position 17,600 of record JAJDJN010000005.1, on the reverse strand, counting down.
CTCGGCATCAGCCCGGACGATATCTTTGTCAGCGACGGGGCCAAATGCGACATAGGCAATTTTCAGGAAGTATTTTCCCGCTCATGCCGCGTGGCCATTACCGACCCCGTGTATCCGGTATACGCCGACTCCAACGTCATGGCGGGCAGAGCCGGGCGCATGCAAAAAAACGGCAGATATGCAAAACTCATTTATTTGCCCTGCACGGCGGAAAACGGCTTTATTCCGGAATTGCCCGGCGAACGCCCGGACATCATATATCTTTGTTCCCCCAACAATCCTACAGGAACCGCTCTGCGCCGTGAACACCTGGCGCGCTGGGTGGCCTATGCGCGGGAGCGGGAGGCCGTCATTCTTTTTGATGCCGCCTATGAAGGCTATATCCGCAGCAAAGATGTTCCGCACAGCATCTACGAAATTGAAGGCGCTGACGAAGTGGCTGTCGAGTTTCGCAGCTACTCGAAGTCGGCGGGCTTCACCGGCCTGCGTTGCGGCTTTGCGGTCATTCCCGCTTCGGCAAGGGGAAAAGGAGCCTTTGGCAGACATGTCCCCTTGCGGGAGTTCTGGCTTCGCCGCCAAACAACCAAGTACAACGGATGCCCCTACATTGTGCAAAGAGCTGCGGAGGCGGTGCACAGCCCAAAAGGCCGGGCGCAGACCAGGGCGGCAATTGACGTCTACATGGACAATGCCGCACGGATTCGCCAGGCCTTTATGGACCTGGGGCTGGCGGTATTCGGCGGCGTGGACGCCCCCTATGTCTGGGTTGCCCTGCCGACCGGTACGGATTCCTGGGATTTTTTTGACAGGCTGCTACGGGAAATTGATGTTGTCGGCACTCCGGGAAGCGGCTTCGGCCCTTGCGGGCAAGGATATTTTCGCTTTACGGGCTTTGGAAGCCCGGAAGATACGCGGGAAGCTGCAACCCGAATCAAATCACTTAAAGTATAGCGATTGAAGAGCATGGAGGGTCCATTTTCGTCATGGAAAGCGTATGGAAAAAAGGCTACAGGTAGCTTTTACGCGCTCTCCTCACGCATCACGGCCACATGCCGGCAGCCCTTTCGCCCCGGCGCCGCTGGCGAACCGGCACGCCGGCCAGCTTTTTTACAGAACATCGCCAAGCATCTTAAGGCGATTTTTGCCGATGGAGAACTCTTGCCTGATTCAGTTGTCAACCAACAGTTGACGACTGCCGCTGATGGCAAGCAATACCGCGTGCGGTACTACAATCTGGAGGCCATGCGTTTGTGCGTGCGCAGGGGCTATAGAACTTTTTCAGGGACGACTAACTACACAATGTCAAAGAACGATTTTGCCAAACTTATTCTCAAGAAAAAAAAGGGTTTGCGACAGTTTCTTTTACGCATTTTCGGCCTGTTTTCGACTTAATTTCACGAATATATACGGAGCATAAAAAATAATGAGCGGCTTTGCACCTACCTTGACATAATATCAAAAAGTAATATCATAACTACATGAAAACCAAGCACCAGAAAACGCTGCAACTGATTTTTCAACGTCCGGTAAGTGGTAGCGTCCGGTGGGCGGAGGTTGATGCTCTCTTTAGGGCGCTTGGTGCGGAAATATCCGAAGCGAAAGGTTCCCGAGTCTGTGTCCGGCTGTTCGATGATAGGCGAGTGTTTCACCGCCCGCATCCTTCACCGGATACGGATAAAGGCGCGGTGGAGACTATACGCAAATGGTTGGAAACCAACGGGGTAAAGCCATGAGAAATGTAATGGAATTTGACGGCGGGTATAAAGCCGTAATCACATATGACCCGGAAATTGAAATGTTCCGGGGTGAGTTTGTCGGTTTGAACGGCGGCGCGGACTTTTACGCCAAAGACGCTGATAGTCTAAAGCATGAGGGAAAAATCTCGCTGGATGTGTTTTTGCGTATGTGCGAGGAAGACGGCGTATCCGCCAAAAAGCCTAAGGGTAAATTCGCGCTTCGGCTTGACCCGCAAACCTACTATGATGCCAGCGTTGCCGCCGCTGCGGAAGGTGTCAGCCTGAACCAGTGGATTGCCCAAACCGTGCGGGAGGCCGTTCGGGGATAACATTATTTGAAGCCAAAGTCATAATTAATCACCGGTAACCCCCCGGCTTTGCCGGGGGGGTACCGGTGATTAATTCTACATTGCCCTTATCGGCCCGCTAAAAAACGGGCCGCTTGCAACAGGATCCACGCTCGAAGCTGACGCAGGCAGAGGGAAAATGGCCGCTTGACAACAATGTGGGCCGCATGTAACTGCGTATTTACGGAAAGAAACTTATGAACGCAAAAACAGCCCATACCTCATCCATGCGCAACGCCGCTTACAACGGCGTCTTCTCCATTGGCCGCTGGTGGTGGTGCTCTTTTTCGCGGTCATGAGTCATGTCTGAAAAATAGAGCACATGTTTCAGGGGCCGCAGGCAACGCTTGCGGCCCTTTTCTTATGCTGTTGGGTCTCCGTTGCCTGCCCCCGGCAACAAGCAGGAGACCATATGCACCTCACTCCCACCCAATATTTCGGAAATCCCGAGCCCTCTTTGGGCGCGCTCACAGGCCTTGCGCCTGGCGCTGGCGCCCTGAATCTTTATGCCGCCAACACCGCTTGGGTCCACGGGCGCCATCGCCGGCTCTTTTACAAGAAAATAAGCCGGCGATGGCAAAGGACAATCTGACTTACTCCGCAACGGCACAACGCGCACCAAGCACAACTACTGATACAATTATTCAGATTTAAAGGAAAAAGTCATGATCAAAAATATACTTTCAAAGCTTACCGGCGGCAAAGAACTTGACGCAAATGAAGTCGCCGAATTTATCTCGGCCGTTAACAATGATGAAGTCAGCGAGGTGCAGATCAGCGCTTTCCAGGTCGCCCTGATGATGAAGGGCCCGACCATGGGCGAGATATCCGCAATCGCCACTTCCATGCGCGCCAATTGCGTAAAAATCGCCCCGAAGGTGGGGGAAGATCTCATGGACACCTGCGGAACGGGCGGCGGGCTGTCCACCTTCAACATCTCGACAGCGGCGGCCATCGTGGCCGCCTGCGCCGGGATCCCCCTGGCAAAGCACGGAAGCCGCTCCATAGCCAGCCTGTCCGGAAGCGCGGACGTTTTGGAGACCCTGGGCGTCGAAATCAAGCTCGCCGTTCCCGACGTGGAAAAGATGATCGAGGAGATCGGCATCTCCTTTCTGTACGCGCCGCTGTTTCATCCGGTCATGTGCAAGGTGCTGAAGCCGGAAACCGAGTTGGGAATAAAGACCATCTTCTACACGATCATCGGCCCGCTGATAAATCCCGCCCTGGCCAAACGGCACCTTATGGGCGTGTACAAGCCGGAACTGCTCGACATGGTCAGCCTGGTCGCCAGGGATCTGGGCTACACGCGGGCGCTGTTCGTTCACGGCACCAACGGCCTGGACGAGCTTTCCCTGCTGGGCGCGAGCCAAATTTATGAACTGCGCAACGGCCAGATAAGCAGGTACGAACTGAGGCCTGAACAAGTGGGGCTTGGGCGCTGCAGGCTTGAGGATATCGCAACCGGCACGCCCGCCGCCAACGCGGAAATGATCCGGGCCGTCTTTTCCGGCAAAGACAGGGGGCACCGCCGCGACGCCATACTGCTTAACACCGCCGGCGCTCTGTATATCGGAGATCGGGCGGACAGCATCAAGCAGGGCGTGCAACTGGCGGCGGAACTGGTCGACGGCGGCAACGCCGAAAGAAAGCTGAAACAGCTTGTCGAGGCCTCCCATGACTTTGCGGCGAGGCGCGCGGCATGATGAACTTTCTGCAAACCCTGAAACAGTGCGCCCTGACCCGGCGCATGCCGGTAATAGCCGACATAAAAAGACACAGCCCCAAGGAAGGCCCGCTCCTCGGCGACAGGGATGCCCTGAAGCTGGCCGAAACCCTGGTTTTAGCAGGAGCGCCGGCGCTCTCCGTGGTCACCGAGGAAAAGTATTTCGGCGGTTCGCTGGCCATGCTTGAGCGCATAAGCGCCAAGGTTTCCGTGCCCGTGCTCCGTAAAGACTTCATACGAAGCGAAGAGCAAATTCGGGAAAGCGCCTCGGCCGGCGCTGCCGCCGTTCTGCTCATCGTGGCGCTGCTGGATGAAAAACGGCTTGGCTGCCTGTACGAAGCCGCGCTCAAGCACGGGCTGACCGCGCTTGTGGAGACCCACAAGCTTTCCGAAATCGAGATGGCCAACGCCATCAGCCCGGAGCTTGTCGGCATAAACAACAGGGATATCATGTCCCTGGAAAAAGATGACGGAGGCCTCGGCACCACGGAAGCTCTGGTCAGGGCGATACGGGGCAAGGAGATGCGGGGCAAGGAGATGCGGGGCAAGGTGGGCCGGGACAATCCGGTTCAGGGTGGACCCTTTATTGTAAGCGAAAGCTCCATCATGAGCCCGGGCGATGTGGCGCGGGCAAAAAAAGCGGGAGCGGATGCCGTTCTTGTGGGAACCGCGCTCCTGAAGGCATCGGATATAGCTCAAAAGTACAAAGAGCTTTCCATGCCCAGCACAGAGGGGATTTAGCCCTATGAAAGTAAAAATATGCGGAATAACAAGGGAATCCGACATCAGCCTCTGCGTCGACGCGGGGGCGGACGCCTGCGGCTTTGTGGTGCAATACCCGGCGGATGTGCCGTGGAATCTGGATGCCGAAAAGGCCGCCTCACTCGTCAGACTGATCCCCGGCGGCACCAGCACTTTCATGGTCACGGGCGGCAGCCCTGACCGGGTAGTCGGCCTGGCGCGCCAACTGAGGCCGGACTTTGTTCAGTTGCACCATGAGGAAACGCTGGCCGAACTTTGCGAAATATCGGGCAGGCTGAAAGCCCTTGGCATTTCCACGGTAAAGGCCCTTCGGATAGACAGCGGCGGCAGGCTGAACTTTGAAATCCCGGATATCGCCGTTGCGGCCGGGGCGCTTGAAAAGGCGGGAGCGGACGCCCTGCTGATCGATTCTTTCACGCGGGCCCGGCCAGGCGGCTCCGGGCGCGCGGTTGACCCCGGCGCTTACATGACGCTCATAAAAAGCACAAGCCTGCCGGTTATCCTGGCCGGAGGGCTCAGCCCGGACAAGCTTAATACCCTCGTCCCGGCGAAATACCCGCCGTACATGCTGGACGTGCTCAGCGGCGTGGAATCGTCACCGGGGATAAAGGACAAGGATAAAGTGGCAGCCTTTGTAAAAGCGGCGCGAGCGCTGCAAAAGGAGCAAGATATATGAGCAGGGGAAAATTCGGCGTTTACGGCGGCCAGTACATACCGGAAACGCTGATGAGCGAAATCATCGCCCTTGAAGAGCACTATAAGCGCTGCATGGCCGACGCCGGCTTCCGTGCGGAACTGGACGCCCTGCTGCGCGATTACGCCGGAAGGCCGTCCATGCTCTACTTCGCGGAAAAGATGACCAGGGACCTTGGCGGAGCAAAAATATACCTCAAGCGCGAGGATTTGAACCACACCGGGTCGCACAAGATCAACAACGTTCTCGGGCAGGTGCTTCTGGCCAGACATATGGGCAAGACAAGGGTAATCGCGGAAACCGGAGCCGGTCAGCACGGTGTGGCCACAGCCACCGCCGCCGCGCTTCTCGGGCTTGAGTGCGTGATTTTCATGGGGCGTGAGGATATGGAGCGCCAGCTTCTGAACGTCTACCGGATGCAGCTTCTCGGGGCCAGGGTAGTGGCCGTCGAAACCGGAACCATGGTGCTGAAGGACGCGGTAAACGAAACCATGCGCCAATGGACGGCCAGAATGCACGATACCCTTTATGTTCTGGGTTCCGTAATGGGGCCGCATCCCTTCCCGAGCATGGTGCGGGATTTTCAAAGCGTGATTGGCCGGGAAACAAAAGAACAGGTTCAGGCCCGCGAAGGGCGCCTGCCGGATACGCTGGTGGCCTGCTGCGGCGGAGGGAGCAATGCCATGGGGCTGTTTTTTCCCTTTATCGAGGATGCAAAGGTTGGGCTTGTCGGCTGCGAGGCAGCCGGGCGGGGCCTGCATACGAAAAAGCACGCCGCCGCGATCGCCAGGGGCGTGCCCGGCGTACTGCACGGCATGAAATCCTATTTTTGCCAGGATGAGTTCGGCCAGATCCTGCCGGTATATTCCATTTCAGCGGGCCTTGATTACCCCGGCATCGGGCCGGAGCATGCCTGGCTGCATGATTCTGGCCGCGCGGAATACGTGCCGGTCACGGACGAAGATGCCGTTTCGGCCTTTGAATACCTGGCGCGCACCGAGGGCATCATAGCGGCCATAGAAAGCGCCCACGCCGTGGCCCATGTGCTGAAAATGGCCCCGGCCATGCCCAGAGACAAGATTATCGTCATCTGCCTTTCGGGCAGGGGAGACAAGGACGTGGCAGCAATCGCGAGATACAGGGGGAGAGAACTCCATGAATAGGACGAACAGGATCGCCGGGGCCTTTGGGAAGGGCAAAGCCTTTATCGCGTTCATAACCGGGGGCGACCCGTCAATTGAAAAATCCGAAGAGTATATCCTGAAGATGCTGGAAGCCGGAGCCGATATCATCGAAATCGGCATTCCCTTTTCAGACCCCATTGCGGAAGGGCCAACCATTCAGAACGCGAACATACGCGCCCTGGCGGCGGGAACAACGGTGGACAAGCTGTTTTCGCTGGTGGAGTCACTGCGGAAAAAAACCGAAGCGCCGCTCTTGTTCATGAGCTACCTGAACCCCGTATTCCATTACGGCTATGAACGCTTTTTTTCCGCATGCGAAGGCAAGGGAGTTGACGGAATCATCATACCGGATCTGCCCTTTGAGGAGCACGGCGAGCTTGCTGATACTGCCGCCGCGCATGGGGTGACACTGATAAGCATGATCGCGCCCAGTTCGGAAGCGAGGCTGGGCCTGCTGATCCGCCCCGCCACCGGTTTCATCTATACCGTGGCGTCCATGGGGGTGACCGGGGTGCGCAGCCAGCTTGACGCGGGCCTGGACGGGCTGCTGAAAAAAATCAAGTCCGAAGCGACGATTCCCGTGGCGGCCGGCTTCGGCATCGGCACAGCGGAACAGGCCAGGCAGGTTGCGCGGTACGCGGACGGGGTCATTGTAGGCAGCGCCATAGTGCGCCTGGTCGAGCAGCACGGCGCGAACGCGGCAAGCCAGATCTTCGAATTCGTTTCGCGGATGAAGTCAGCGATATCATCCTGAGGTATCTAATAAAACGCAAGGAGCCCGGCCAAGCCCCTCCGGAATCAACCCGGATTTTGCTAGCGCGCAAAATCCGCTTACTCTCCCTTGCCGGGCGAGGCGGTTTTCTTTTTTCCGGCGGCCTGGTGCCGCTTCTGGGCGCTGAGTTCCGCTTTGCGCAGGCGTATGGACAGCGGCGTGACCTCCACCAATTCATCATCCGCAACAAACTGCAGCGCGCGCTCCAGAGTCATGGGCCGGACGGGGGTCAGGATGATGTTTTCATCCTTGCCCGCGGCGCGCAGGTTGGTCAGCTTCTTTTCCTTGGTCGGGTTCACGTCAATATCGTTTTCACGATTATGTTCGCCCACCACCAGACCTTCATACATCGGGTCCCCCGGTTCGACAAACATGACCCCGCGCGGTTCAAGATTGTAAATGGCGTAGGCCACGGCCCGGCCCGGCCTGTCGGCCACAAGGGAGCCGGTAAAGCGCGTGGGGAAATCGCCCCGGAACAGCTCATAGCCCGAAAGGTAGGAGTTCATGATCCCGGTTCCCCTCGTATCTGTAAGAAACTCGTCCCGAAAACCGATCAGACCGCGCGAAGGGACGGAAAACTCGATCCGCACCCGCCCGGAACCGTTGTTGACCAGCCCGGTCATGCGCCCTTTGCGCTGGGAAAGCTTTTCCGTGACAATGCCCATGAAGGCCTCGTCACAGTCCACAAACAGGTGTTCGATGGGTTCAAGCAGCTGTTCGCCCTCGCGGCGCATGATCACCTGCGGCCGCCCGACGCTCAGTTCAAAGCCCTCCCGGCGCATCTGCTCGACAAGGATGGCCATCTGGAATTCGCCGCGCCCCTTGACGATAAAACTGTCCGCATCGGCCGAGTCCTCCACCTGGATCGCCACATTGCGCTGCGTTTCGCGGATCAGGCGGTCGCGTATCTTGCGCGACTGCACAATTTTGCCCTCCTGGCCGGCCAGCGGGGAGGAGTTGATGCCGAAAGACACGGATACCGTGGGCGCATCCACCTGGATGCGGGGCAGCACGCGAACCTCATCCCGGGTGCAGACCGTATCGCCGATAAACACGTCATCCATGCCGGAGAGCACTACTATCTCTCCCGGCTGGGCCTCTTCCACCTCCACGAGTTGCATGCCGCTGTAAACCTGCAACTTGGAGATCTTTGCCGGAACGGCCCTGCCGTCTTCCCCCACCCGGGCAAAGGATTCGCGCATACGCACCGTGCCGTGCTGCACCCGGCCGACGGCCAGGCGTCCGAGATAGTCGGAATAATCCAGGTCGGATACAAGCATGTGGAAAGGCTCTTCAGGATTGTGGGCAGGCCCGGGGATCTCCTGTAAAATCGCGGAAAACAGGGCGGAAAGATCCTGGCCGCGCTCGTCCGGAGAGGCCATGGCAATGCCTTCGCGGCCGATGGCATACAGGACGGGGAACTCCAGTTGCTCTTCGTTGGCGCCAAGATCGATGAAAAGATCGTAGATTTCGTTCAACACTTCCTGCGGCCTGGCGTCCTTGCGGTCCACTTTGTTGACCACCACAATGATGCGCAGTCCGGCCTCCAGGGTCTTTTTGAGCACAAAGCGGGTCTGGGGCAGCGGGCCTTCGGCCGCATCGACCAGCAGGATGGCGCCGGTGACCATGGAAAGGGCGCGCTCCACCTCGCCGCCAAAATCGGAGTGGCCGGGGGTATCGAGGATATTGATCTTCACCCCTTTCCAGGAAACAGCGCAGTTTTTGGCGGCAATGGTGATGCCGCGCTCGCGTTCCAGGTCCATGCTGTCCATGATCCGTTCATCAACGGCCTGGCCGTCGCGAAAGACCCCGCTCTGGCGGAACAGGGCGTCAACCAGGGTGGTCTTGCCGTGGTCGACGTGGGCGATAATGGCGATATTCCGTATGAATTCATTGTGGATGCAGTTTTTCATTCTCTGGTTCCAGGCGCAAAGCGCGGGTGAAGACTATGGCTTGAGGGAAGAGCAAGCGGAGGCGGCAAGGTACGGCACAACCCGTTTTTGTACAATCTACAGGGAGACGCCGCAAGAAAAAAGTTCCGGCACAGGATTCCGGTTGTGTGTTTTCTTCTTTCTTGTTAATAAATCGATAAGTTTATACGAAACAGAGCTTTGTAACCTGGATGCGCCCTATGCGGTCTTTTTTACTTACGACCCTGGCCCTGCTCATGGCGGTGCTCCACATGGGAACAGCCTCGGCCGGTCTCAAGAACTTCCCGTATTTTTCCATTGACGTGCCACCGGGCTGGGTCATTTACGACGAAGGCATCACCGTAGCCTTTATCTCGCCGGACAAGGAATCCACCCTTACCGTAACCGTGGAGTTCACTTCCGGCACCAACGCCGAGGGTCTGTCCGCCGAGGAACTGGCCCACGCGTACGCGCGGGATATGCACGGCACAAGTCCGGTCATGGAAGACGGCGACCCCAACTATTATTCCTTTGAATTCAAATCGCCCGACGATGTTCCGTCCGAAGCCTCCATTGTGGTTTCGGGCAGGCGCTTCTACCTGATCACCGTCACGGGCAGCCACCGGGACATGGCGGGAATGGTGGAGTCGGTGCTGATATCCATTCAGTAGGGGGCCGCTTCGCAAGCGCCCGGCCGTGTTTTGCGCTTCGAGCAAAATACGGGCCAGGTGCACGCAGGCCCATGCGCTGAGCAATGGGGGCAAGGGGCATCATGCCCCTTGCGGGGATTCCAAAGGGGCGGAGCCTCTTTGGCCGCCGGAGGCGCCTTTCCCCCGTTTTTTTCTTGCGGCCGCCCTGTCCGCGACAAGGGGCTCATATTGAAAGCGCAGCACTGTGGCCAGGCCGCCGCTCCCGGGGCTTGCGCCTGCGCCGCCCTTGCGCCTCTGGCCGCTGCCCGGCAGGGGCGCTGCGTCAACCAGCACGCTGCCGCCCCTGGCCAGGCTTCCGAACAGCAGTTCGCCGGCCAACACGTCTTCCACCTCTTCGCGCAGCACCCGCGCCAGGGGCCTTGCCCCAAAAACAGGATCATAGCCGGCTTCGGCAAGATGCTTTTTGGCCGCCGCGGTCATGACCAGGGCGACCTTGCGTTCGGCAAGGGCGGCGGAAAGTTCCGCCACGAACTTGTCAACGATGCGCCCCATAACCTTGGGCGACAAGGCGCCGAAAGAGACCATGGCGTCAAGGCGATTGCGGAACTCGGGCGTGAACAGGCGCTCGAGGGCCTTTTTGCCCTTTTCCGCCGCAATGGCGCCGCTGGTGGGGGCGCCGAAGCCGATATTCCGGGCGCTCATCTCAAAGGTGCCGGCATTGGTGGTCATGATGATGACCACATTGCGAAAATCCGCCTTGCGCCCGCTGGCATCGGTGAGCGTAGCGTAATCCATGACCTGCAGCAGCACATTGAAAATATCCGGGTGCGCTTTTTCCATTTCATCCAGCAGCAGCACCGCATGCGGATTCTTGCGCACGGCCTCGATGAGCATGCCGCCCTGGTCAAAGCCCACATAGCCCGGAGGCGCGCCGATAAAGCGCGATACCGAGTGTTTTTCCATGTACTCCGACATATCGTAGCGCAAAAAGGGCACATTCAGGGTAGCGGCCAGTTGCCTGGCCAGTTCCGTCTTGCCCACGCCCGTGGGACCGTAAAACAAAAAAGCCCCCTGCGGCCGCCCTTCCCGCCTGAAGCCGGCGCGGGAGCGCAATACGGCCCTGGTAAGCATATCCACAGCCGCGTCCTGCCCAAAAACCACCCGCTTCAAATCCCGCTCCAGATGACGCAGGGAGGCCTTGTCGGCCCCGCTGGCCTTTACCGCCGGAATCCGGGCCATGCCCTGCACCACCGCCTCCACATCGCCCAGCCCGACGGTAAGCGGGCCGGAGCGTTTTTCCGCGCCCTGCCCGGCCGGCGACTTGTGGAAAGGTTGCAGGCGCCGTCTTGCTCCGGCTTCATCAATAAGATCAATGGCCTTGTCCGGGAGGCGGGCGTCGGGCAGATAGCGCGCGGAAAGGGTGACGGCCGCCTCCAGGGCGGCCGGAGTATAGCGGACATTATGGTGGCGCTCATAGCGCTCCTTCAGGCCCTTGAGAATTTCAAGGCATTCGTCCGTGCTCGGTTCGGACACATCAATTTTTTGAAAGCGGCGGGAAAAGGCCTTGTCCTTTTCAAAATGATTCCGCAATTCCTCGTGGGTGGTGGAGCCGATGCAGCGCAGCTTGCCCGCCCCCAAAACAGGCTTGAGAATGTTGGAGGCGTCAAGGGAGCCGCCGCTCACCGCGCCCGCGCCCACAAGGGTGTGGATCTCATCCACGAACAAAATGGCGCCTTCAATGCGCGACAAGGCGGCAAGCACGGATTTCAGCCGTCCTTCAAAATCTCCCCGGTACTTGGCCCCGGCCATCATGCCGCCAAGATCAAGGGAAAAAAGCTTTGCCCCGACAAACTCCTCCGGCACCTCCGCGTTGGCGATGCGCAGGGCGAGGCCTTCAGCAAGGGCGGTTTTGCCGACACCGGGGTCACCGACAAAAAGCGGATTGTTTTTCCGCCTGCGGGCCAGGATCTGCACGGCGCGCTCAAGTTCGGTCTTGCGCCCGATCAGGGGGTCGATGTCGCCGTTTCTGGCTTTTTCCGTCAGTTCCACGGTGTACTTTTTCAGGGCCTTGAGGTCCGGGTCGCCTTCCTCCACCCCGGCTTCGCCTGTCTGGTCGCCGCTTTGACCTTCAGACGACCCCACGCCGTCCGCATCAAGGGAGATGAACTCCAGCACGTCCAGCCGGGTTACTCCCTGGGACAGAATAAAAAAGGCCGCATAGGAATTTTCTTCTTCCAGAATCCCGGCCAGCACATCGCCGATGCCGAGCTTTTGCCTGCCCGAACTGCGTATATGGCGGATGCTGCGCTGCATTACCCGCCGCAGGGCTATGGTCTGGACTATTTCCCCGTCGGTATCCTCACTCACCGGGCTGATGTTTTCATGAAAAAAGCGTTCCAGCTTCTGACGCAGAAGAATGAGGTTCACCCCCACGCCGTCCAGCAGGCTCTGCCCGCTTTCGTCATTCAAAATGCCGTAGAGCAGGTGTTCGAGAGTAAAATATTCGTGCCTGCGCTTGCGGACTTCCTCCACAGCCAGGGCAAATGCGTGTTCCATGTGGAAATCAAGCATGGGATTTATTCCTCCTCCATGCTGCAGCGCAAGGGGAAACCCGCTTTGCGGGCCCGATCGTGCACCTGGGCGACCTTGGTTTCGGCCACCTCCTGCGTGTATACGCCGCAGCAGCCAAGACCTTTTTCATGTACGGCCAGCATGATCACCATGGCCTCATCCGGGCTTTTGCGAAAAATGGACACCAGTACCTCAATGACAAATTGCATAGTGGTGTAGTCGTCATTGTGCAGCAGCACGCGAAAACGGCGCGGTTCACGCAACTGCAGGTCCACCAGGGAATCTGAACGGCTGTCCGAAGAAAGAGGGCTCATGGCGTCATGTCCGTTTTTATCAGTAGTAACAAGCAAGCGGCATAAATGAATTGGTGGCTTTGCCCCCAAAGCCCCGGCAGGGGATTCAATCCCCTGCACCCCCAAAGCGTCCTTTGCCGAAAATGAGGGGCTTAGTGGGAAATCATTTCCCCCGAGCGGGGTCCGGGGCGGCAGCCCCGTAAACTCGTGCAATATCCGGGCTTGCGTCTACTTCTGTAGATATATCCGGCCGCTGTAAGGTCAAGGGGAAAGCGCGCGCCCCCTACTGCCCCCCGCTTTTCTGGCGGGAAAACAGGGCCTGCCGCATCTGCTTGATGGTGCTGAAGCCCCCCGCCCGTTCTCCGGACTCCCCCGGGCCGGCTGCCGGCGGGCAGACGAGGGGCGTATAGCCCAGCCGCCTGGCCTGGGCCCTTCGGATGGAATCCCCGGCCACCGGACGGATCTGCCCGTTCAGATCTACTTCGCCCCAGAACACGGCCCGCTCGGGCAAGGGCAGATCATAATATGAAGACAGCACGGCAGCCACCAGGGCCAGGTCCATGCCCGGCTCCATAAGGCGCATGCCCCCGCCCACCTTGGCGTAAATATCAACCTGGGCAAAGGACATCTGCAGGCGTTTTTCCAGCACGGCAAGCAGCAGGTGCAGGCGGTTGACGTCAAAGCCCAGCCCGGTGCGCCGGGGGATGGCAAGATAGCTTTTGGTGACCAGGGCCTGAACTTCCACGGCCAGGGGGCGTTGCCCGTCCACGGCCATGACCACGGCGGCACCGGACAAGCTTGCGTCCCGCGCCCCGAGGAAATAGGTGGCCGGGTCTTCCACCAGTTCCATGCCCTGTTCGAGCATCTGAAAGATGAGCATTTCCCGGTTCGGGCCGAAGCGGTTCTTGAGCACGCGCAGCAGGCGGAAAATCTGCTGCCTGTCCCCTTCCAGGGAGATGACCGTATCAACCATATGTTCCAGAAGGCGGGGGCCGGCAAGAACGCCGTCCTTGGTCACGTGGCCGACCAGGATGACCGCGCAGCCGCTTTTTTTGCAGCGCTCCACAACTTCGGTCGCCACGGCGCGCACCTGGCTGACGTTGCCCGGCAAACCATCGGCCCGCAGGGAACTCAAGGTCTGCACCGAGTCGAGAATGAGCAGCGCCGGCGGCTCTTTTCCTTCCAGCAGGGCAAAGACATCTTCCACCTGCGAAGTGGCGATGGCATAGAGATCATCGTGCAGCAGCCCCAGCCTCTGGGCCCGCGCCCGAATCTGGGCAAGGGATTCTTCACCCGAAAGGTACACTACCCTGTTGCCGGCAGCGGCCACAGCCCCCGCCACCTGCAGGAGCAAGGTGGATTTGCCGATGCCGGGTTCCCCGCCCAGCAGCAAGGCGGAGCCCGGAACCAGCCCTTTGCCCAGCACGCGGTCAAAGGCGTCGAGGCCGGTGCTGAACACCGCGCCCGCCGATTCGCAGGCGTCGGCCAGGCGCATCAGCCCGCCTGCCCCGCCAGGGGCCGCCAAAGGCGAAGAGGCGCGCGCGGCCGCCGTTTTTACTTGCAATGGTTCAAGGCTGTTCCACTCGCCGCAGTTGGGGCATTGCCCTTTCCATTGCGAAGAGCGGCCCTGACAGGCGGAACAGACGTAGATTTCGCGAAGCCTGGACATGGGGGCTTATTCCGGCGGAGACTCGTGCACATCAATGACCTGCAGTTCAAAGGTCCTTGTATTTTCCGGCGGCCTTGGGAACAGCATGACAAAGGACACGCGCCCCTGGGGCGGAATATTGGTGTTGTTGATCAGAATGCTGGTCCGGTTGTTGAGGGTCTGCATGAGTTCCGGCTCGCTCAGGGTCTGAAGCTGGAACAGGGTCGGCTGCACCCCGCATAACTGGCGCACGGTCATCAGAACCTTGTTATTGATGTCCAGAAGCCGGGCCTCAATGGTGATATAGTCCTTGTTCGCGGAGGAATTGTTTACCGCGACCCCCTGAATGACCATGACCTTTCCGATCCTGGCGTTATCCACCTGGAACTGGCGGATTTCGTCCAAGCCGATGCTTTTTATCCTGGATTCCAATTCGGCCCTGGCATCGGGCGAGAGGCCGGCGCCAGGGCCGTTGCCGGCGGTGCCGGGGCCGGGGGAGCCGGTAAAGGCGCCATAGATCAGATAACTGCCGTAGCCGAGAAGGGTGAGCAGGACAAATACGGCCAGGCCGAGCAGCACCGGACGCAGGCCGGAGATGCCGCGCCTTTGCCCCCCGGGGGCGGCCGCCGTGCTTTGTGAAGCGGGGCGGGGCTGTTCCGGCTCCCGCGTTTTTTCCTCCCCGCCCTCATCCGGTCCGGGCATGGGAAACACCAGAGCGCATTGCGAACAACGCGCCTTTTTGCCCGGCTTGTATAAAGCGTCCGGCAGGGAAAACGTTGTTTCACATCGCGGGCAGGCAATCAGCATGACAATCTCGGTTCACAGGTGTAGGGCGGGCGTCCGCCCGGGCGGACAAAAGCAGTGCACTGCGCTCCGGACGAGCGGACGCGGCGCAAGGCCGCGGCATTGCGTCTTTTTGCGGCGCGCATCAGCGCAGGTGAGCGGCGCAACAGCCTATGCATCTTCAAACTCAATGGTATATATGGCGGGAAGCTCTCTGTAACGCTCGGCATAATCCAGACCGTAACCGACAATAAAGCCTTCCGAAAGGGAAAAACCTGGAAAATCGACAGTCAGGTCCGTCCGTCTTCTTTCAACCTTATCAACCAGCGCGGCAAGCCGCAATGTTTTTGCGCCCGCGGCCCGCATCCGCGCCAGGAGAAAGTCCATGGTCGCGCCCGTGTCCACCACGTCTTCAACCAGCAGCACATGCCGGCCGGCCAGGTCCGTTTCCACATCCTTGAGCAGGCTCACCGTACCCGAGCTTGTGTCGCCGTGTCCGTAACTGGCCACCCGCACAAAGTCTATTTCGGGGCCAACATTGATCAGCTTCAGCAGATCGGAAAAGAACATGAAGGCGCCTTTGAGAACGCAGATCATCACCAGTTGCCCGTCACGGTAACAGTGATTTATGCGCCCGGCGAGTTCGGCGACGCGAAGGGCGATCTCTTCGCTGGAATAAAGCTGGTGCAAGGCTTTTACGCGCATGGGAACACTCCAAAAAGACTATACCTCACGTTGCATCGCCACTTCGTCGCAATCGGGGAATTTGGGACAATGGATGCAGTCCGCCCAGATTTTCTGGGGCAGCACTTCCTTGCCCACCTCGGCAAAGCCCAGGCGCTCGAAAAAGGCGGTTTTATAAGTAAGGGTAAAGACCCTGGCCAGGCCCATGTCCCCGGCGGTGCGCAGGCAGTTTTCCACCATGGCCCGGCCCAGCCCGGCCAGGCGCAGTTCTTCACGCACATAAAGGGAGCGGATTTCGGCCAGGTCCTCCCATATGATGGCCAGGGCGCAACAGCCCGCCACTTCGCCCCGGCTGTTTTTCATGAGCACGAAGTCGCGGGCGTGGCTGTACAGATCGGAAAGGGAGCGGGCCAACAGTTGTCCCTTGTCGGCAGCCCCGAGCAGGAGGCTGTGGATTTCCTTGACATCGCTGACTCTGGCTGTATGCAGAGAATACTCCATATATCCAACTTTAAAGTAGGGAAGGCGCTGATTGATGAACGCGCGGGCAAAGGCGGCAGCAGCCCCCAAAAGCCCGGCAACCCGGACTTTTGGGGGCTTGAGCAAAACAGGCAAAGTCGGTTCCGCTATTGCGCCTGCCGGATCGCTTCACGCAAATCCTCTTCATCCACCAGTCCGCGGTGGTTGAACACAAGATCGCCCTTCTTGTTATAGATAAGCAGCTGCGGCACAGCCGTTACCCGCACCTTCTGGATGAAATCGCCCTTTGCCAGATAGACGGGATAATTGATATGCAGATCCTGCATATAGGTGGCCAGGGCCTTGGGCTCCTTGTCGACGGAAACGCCCACAAGGGCCAGTTCGTCGCGCGAAGTGCCGTTGAACACCTTGATCAGACCGGGGATTTCCTCCCGGCAGGGGGGGCACCAGGAGGCGAAGATATTCACCACCACGATCTTGCCCTTGTCTTTTGCCACCATTGCCAGCAAATCGCCGGAGTCAATGGCCACGATATCTTTGGGGTTCACCTTGGACGCGGCCAGGGCCGTGGACGCCCCGGCAAGGGCCAGCATCAGACTCAACAGTATGAGAACGGGAAAAACGCGGCGCATACTCTCTCCTTGTCTGTCATGACGATGTTTCGGACGGATTGGTCAAGTCCGCCCCCGGCGATTTATGCCGAATTCTCATACTAACGCAGATGAACGCCGCCGTCCAGTGCCGCGGAATCAGGTGCCGCGGAATCAGGATAACCCACCTTGACTTCGCAACAAGGGCGTGTAAATAGTAGGAAAATTTTTTGATAACGCACAGATATATGCCATGCGAAAAAAGCTATACAGTTCAAAGCGTTGCCAGCCTGGGGCAGCGGATTACGCCGTTTTTTTCCGGTATGCTTTTTACCTTCCCCTGACACCGTCGCATAACGCGTTTTTCTTTGTATCGCCTGGACACCGCTTGCCGCTTCCAGGCTCTTTTTTTACGCCTGCCGTAAAAATGCGGGGAGCCGTTTTTAGCGGCGCTTCATTTTCCGGCCAGCAAGCGGCAGCCGTTGCCGCTCAATCTCCAAGGAGCCAGCCATGTTTTGCCGCCTTGCCCGCCCCTGTTTTTTGCTCCCTGCCCTTGCCAGCCCCATGCACCCGGCCTGCCGAAAATTTTTGCGCGCTCTGCCCCGTCTTTTTCTGGCCGCATTGCTGCTGACCTTTGCCCACACCCCGCCGGCCACGGCCGAAGCCCTCTATATCTACGGAGGAGGAGGTGGAGGAGGAGGTGGAGGAGGAGGAGACGGTCTCGGCGGCGGCGGCGGCGGCGGCGACGGCTACAGCGGAAACGTTGCTACGGG
>JAJDJN010000049.1 GCA_030267245.1 Desulfovibrio sp. OttesenSCG-928-A18 | reverse complement strand
AGCCCCAGCCAGGGCCACCAGGTGCAGGCCAGAAGGAGCATGAGGGCAAAGGCGGCCAGCATCAGCGGTGCGGACAGCCTGAGCATGTCCCTGGGGCTGAAGCTGTTGCTGGTGATGGCGATCATGGCCATGGGCGAGTTGGCGGGCACCAGGATGGCGAACTGTACGGCGTAATTGAGCACCAGGGTCAGGCCCCAGACAGGGATCTGGCGTTCCGGGGGCAGGCTCTGGGCAAAGCCGATGATCGTGGGGGTAAGGGCGCCGATGGCTGCGGAGCGGGCGGAAAAGGCGAGGGCGAAGATGGCGAAGAGCAGGCCGCCCGCGCCGATGATGGCCAGCAGCGGCCACTCGGTCATGCCCAGGCGGACCAGGGTGGAGCGGGCGAGCCAGGCGGCCGCGCCGCTGTCAAGCAGGGCCTGGCCCAGGGACAGTACGGCGCCGAAGAGCATCATGGTGCCCCAGGCCACCTTGTCCGAGAGATTTTTCCAGGCGGGGGCGAAGCCCTTGTCCATGACGCCGGGGCAGAAGACTGCTGCCACCGCGAGCATGGCGATGGTGCTGGTGTCAACGGGGTGCAGCACCTTGGCGCTGGCCCAGAGGGGGATGGTAATGCAAAGGATCACGGCGATGGACTTTTCCCTCCGGCTCATGGGGCCGCATTGGGCTAGGGCCTCGCGCAGCGACTGTCCGGCCTCGGGCAGAGTTTCGTTGCGCAGGGGGAAGAGCCTGGCCAGAAGGAGATAGAGGGCCGCGCAGCAGCCAAGGCACATGGGCGCGCCGTACATGGCGAATTCGAGCCAGGAAATATCCCTGCCCGTGCCCTGATAAATAAAGGAAGCGGTCTGCACCGGGCCTCCGCCCGCCGTGAGGATCATCATGGTGGACAGGGCCGGGCCAAAGGCGGTGATCAGAAAAATGCTCTTGGCCAGATTGCTGTTCAGGGGGATGGCCAGCAGGCGCACGACGCTGAGCATGAGCACGGTGCACAGTCCGGAGTTGGCCGCCGGGGAGGGGATGATCAGGGAAAGGAGCAGAGTGAGCAGGAGCGTTGCCAGCACGATGCGTCTTGGTTCCGTGCCGGCAAGGCTGAGCAGGCGCAGACTGAGTCGTTTGCCCAGTCCGCTGGAGTCCACGGTGGCGGCAAGAAACAGGGCGCAGCAAACGAGTATCCAGGCAGGGGTGGCAAAGCCCTGCATGGCCAGCTTGACGCCTTTTATGGCGCCAAGGGCCTGTCCGGGTTGTGTCGGATCATCCGCAAGGCCGCACAGCAGGGCCATGAGCCCGATGAGATAAAAGGAGCTGGCGGAAAAATCCACGGCCTGCGTCACCCACAGGATCAGCATGCCGCCGGTAACGGCCAGAAGGACCTGCCCCTGCGGGCTGAGGCCCTCGGCCGTGGGCAGCAGTAGGAGCCCCGCGACCAGGGCGAGGGCGCAGATGACCAGTACCGTGTTTCGCATGGCGGTCAGAAAGGCAAAAGCCGGTCGTGAGCACGGGCTGACGTGAACGGGTTCCGCCGCCGGGGCGGCAAGCTACGGCGGAGGACGGACACGAAATTTTATTCGGTGGTCAGGTTCTTTTCCGGATCAATCTGCAGCAGGGCCATGATCTCTTCGACCATCTGTCTGCTTTTGGAGGCATCTTTGCCCGCCCGCATGCCCATGGCGTAGATCACATGGTCCTTGGTCAGGCGTATGTGCATGATGCCGAAAAGGGAAACATCTTCCTGTATGGGCATTTCCATGCCGATGCCCACGCCCACGGGCGGGCATTGGGCGTCCGAAGTCTTCATGCCGGCCTGCTTCATGCCTGTTTCGAGCTCCTGCCGAATCTGCATGGTCAGCAGTTTTTCCATCTTGGCGAGATCCTGCACGTCTTTTTTGTCAATATCCAGAAAGGCGTAATCAACGGGCAGGACGACAAAAATGCGCATGTCCTCGCCGGGTACCATCATCATGGCGGCCTGGGCGTTTTTCTTGATGCTTTCCATGTCCGATGCGGAAAAACCTGACATCAGGCCGTCCAGGAACTGGGAATTGTCCGTCAGTTCCCATCCGTCCGGCAGGGTGATGGTGTAGCCCGCATCCTTATTGGCCAGGGTAGGGCCCTCGGCCAGAGCGGGGCCGGCCTGCAGCAGCAGACAGAGCGCGCCGCAAAGGGCGGCGAGCATGCGTGAACGGACAGATAGGCACGCGGATCTTTTCATATGTCCTCCGACTTGGTATGGTGCCGTGCCCGGCACGCCTGCGTGCCGGGGGCTGAATTGTACCAGGCAACATACGGGACTATCGTGGAAAAAGAAAGCGGCTTTTCTGCTATAGCGGGCACAGCGGGGCCCCTTTCCGGCCTGGACGCAGGCGGCGTGCGTCTTTTGTGCCTCGGCGATATTGTGGGCCGCCCGGGCAGGAGCGCCGTGCAGGAGCGCCTGCCTCTGCTCCGCGCTTCTCTGGCTCTGGATTTTGTCATCGCCAACGGGGAAAATGCCGCCGGCGGCATCGGCCTTACTCCGGACAGTCTGGATGTTCTTTTGCGCTCCGGCGTGGACTGCGTGACCAGCGGCAACCATATCTGGCGGCATCGCGAAATCCGCCCCCTGCTTGACCGGGAAGCGCGCCTTCTGCGGCCCTGCAACTACAGCCCGGCGACGCCCGGGCGCGGTTTCGGCGTGTACACGCTGCCCGGGGGCCTGAAGCTGGGGGTGCTCAATCTTCTCGGCCGGGTGTTCATGGATGCCGTGGACTGTCCCTTCCGGGCCGCTGACGCGGCCCTGGCCCGCTTTGAGCAGGAGGGCGTTTCACATGTTGTGGTGGACTTCCACGCCGAGGCCAGCAGTGAAAAGCGGGCCATGGCCCAATACCTTGACGGACGGGCGACCCTTGTATTTGGCACCCACACCCACGTGCAGACGGCGGACGCGCGCATTTCGGCGCTGGGCACCGCAAGCATTACCGATATCGGCATGTGCGGGGTGGAGGATGATTCGGTCATCGGCATGGGCAAAGAGGTGATCCTCCGCCGCTTTGTCACGGGCGTGCCCGAAGCGTTCAAACCTGCCAGGGGGCAGGGCAGCCTGAACGGCGTGTGTGTCGAAGCGGACAAAAAGAACGCAAAAGCCTTGTCAATTTTCATTCTTCGGGATACTCCGGGAGCAGTAGCGGATGCGCGCCTGCTTTGCGGCGGCGCTGCGTGTTCCTGAACAGACCTGGCCGCCGGAGAGATACTCTCATGACTATTCGGGCTGACAGCGGACGGACTTTGCGATGTTGATTCTGTTCGCGACGCTCGTGCTGCTTTTGGGGGGCGCCTTTGCCTCGCTGTTTTTGCGGCGTGGAAAATGGGCGCTGTATGTGCCCGCGTGCGCCCTTGCACTTGCGGCCCTTGCCGGTATCGGCTTCTGCGCCTATGCGCTGCTGCAGCCTTCGGGGCTGCAGGCCTCGTTGCCCCTGCCCCTGCCGCTCGGGGCCTGTTTATTTTCCGTCGACCATATATCCGCCCTGTTTCTTATTCCGGTCTTTCTGCTTTCCGGCCTTGGCGGCGTGCTCATGCCCTTTCGGGTGCGCGCGCTGGAGTGGGCCTCTTCGGGCGTTCCCGGGGTAACGGTCAAGGGCGGTGACATCCAGCACGGGCGGCACGGTTTTTTCTACTGCATCCTTTCGGCGGCCATGGTGCTTGTGCTCAGCGCCTCTGACGCCGTGTTCTTTCTTATCGCCTGGGAGATCATGTCCCTGACGCCCTTTTTTCTGATCAGCCCGCAGGACAAGGACAGCAAGGAGCGCTACGCGGTCTGGATTTATCTGGTGGCCGCGCATCTTGGCGCCCTTGTTCTGCTGCTGCTTTTTGCCGACATGAGCGTACAGGCGGATTCGACCAGCTTTGCCGTCATGGAGTCCTTTGCCCGCCAGAGCGGATGGCAGGGGGCGGGGCTGCTTTTTGTGCTGGCCCTGGTGGGCTTTGGCGTCAAGGCCGGCCTTGCCCCCCTGCACATGTGGATGCCCGAGGCCCACGCCTCGGCCCCCGGGCACGTGGCCGTTCTTTTGTCCGGCACCATGCTCAATCTCGGGATATACGGCATCGTCCGGCTTCTGACCCTGCTTGCCCCCGACGCCTTTACCGCCCTTGCGCCGGATCGGTTCTGGTGGTCCTACCTGCTCATGGGCATCGGCGCTTTTTCCGCGGTGTTCGGCATTCTGCTGGCCCTTGCCCAGTCGGATATGAAAAGAACCCTGGCCTATTCAAGCGCCGAGAACATGGGCCTAATTTGTCTCGCCCTCGGCGCGGCCCTGCTGGCCGGAGCCAGGGGGGCGGACAAGGCCTGCGTGCTTTTGCTGGCCGGGGCCGTTTTGCACATGTGGAACCATTCCCTGTTCAAAAGCCTGCTCTTTCTTGGCGCCAACGCGGTCAAGGAAAGTACGCACGTGACCACCATCAGGCACCTTGGCGGGCTGCAAAAACGCATTCCCCTGACCGGCGGCTGCATGGCCCTTGGCTGCGCGGCCATTGCCGCCGTGCCGCCCCTGAACGGCTTCATGAGCGAACTGCTCATGTACCTTGGGCTTGCCTTTGGCAGCGAAGCCACGCGCGGCACGGAAAATCCCCTGATCTTCTGGGGCCTGTTCTTTGTGGTCGGCTCTGTTGCCGGCCTGGCCCTTTTTGCCTTTACCCGCATGTTCGGACTGATCTTTCTGGGTACGCCGCGCAGCCCGGAAAGTCTGGAAGCCAAAGAACCGGACCGCGTCCTGCAATCCGGCATGCTGCTGCTGGCTGTTCTCTGCCTCGGCGTCAGCCTTGCCGCGCCCTGGCTGTTCAGCCTTGTGGAGCACAGCCTGCGCGCGACGCTTCTGAGCGCTGCGGGCACGGGAACAACGGATTTGTCCTTTGCGCACGAACTCATGTACTGGTACGCCCTGGCGGCGCTCGTCCTGCTGGCGCTGTTTTCTCTGGCCTGGCTCGTGCGCCGGAGCGCGTCCTGGAAAAGCGGACCCGGTGAAAGCCCCACCTGGGACTGCGGCTACCGTTATCCATCGGCGCGCATGCAATACAGCGGCGGTTCCTTTTCCCTGAGTCTGGCCCTTGTCCTGCGCCCGCTGCTTCGACCGATGCTGCGCATACCGGCGATCCGGGATCTGTTCCCGCAGCGGCAGCATGCGGTGATGAGCAGCCCGGACTGGCCGAGCGCGCTTTGGGAGCGGCTGCTGTTCAACCCGGTTTCCGCCCTTGCGGAATGGACCAAGAATCTGCAGAGCGGCCTGGTCAACGTTTACGTGCTGTATATTTTCATCGCCCTGGTGGCCGCCCTGACCTGGGCATTGGGGTGGTCATGAGCGCGCGCATCCTGCTCTCTCTTTTTTTTGTGCTGCTCTCGGTCCTGCTTGCGCCGCTGCTGAACGGAGTAATCAACAGGGTAAAGGCCATCGTGGCGGGGCGAAAGGGACGGCCGCTGCTCCAGCTTTATTACGACCTTTTCAAGCTGATGCACAAAAACCCGGTCTATTCGCACACCAGCACCTGGTTTTTCCGTGCCGCCCCGGCAGCCGGGCTTGCGGCAACGATTTTTGCCCTGTGCATACTGCCCTTTGGCCCTTTTGCCGCCCTGTGCAGTTTTCCGGGGGACTTTCTGCTCCTGGCCGGGCTTTTTGCCCTTGTCCGCTTCAGCCTGATTCTGGCCGCCCTTGACACGGGCAGCGCTTTTGAAGGCATGGGGGCGGCCAGGGAAGCCATGTTTTCGGCCCTTGCCGAGCCCATTTTGCTGCTCAGCCTGGTGGTGCTGGCCTACCATGCCGGGGACTATTCCCTGAGCAACATGATCGGTTGCCTGCATCCGGATTTGTGGGCGGCCAACAGGCCATTTTTCGTGATGATCGCCATTGCCTTCTTTTTGCTCCTGCTGCCGGAAAACTGCCGCATTCCTGTGGACGATCCCAACACCCACCTGGAACTGACCATGATCCATGAAGTGATGATCCTGGATCACAGCGGACCGGATCTGGCCTTTCTGGAATACGCCGCCTCTTTGAAACTATGGATTTTCTGCATGCTGATCAGCGGGGTGCTCATGCCTTCGTCGCTGACGGCCCTGCTGGCGGAGTCGCCCCCGGTGGACGGCGGCCCGGTCATAGCTTTTGGCGATATCGTGCTGGCAACGCTGCATACCCTGCTGCCGGTTTTCGGCATCGCCGTGCTGGTCGGGCTGGTGGAATCCCTCATGGCCCGCCTGCGCCTTGAGCGTGTGCCGCAGGTGCTCACGCTGGCGGCCTGTTTCGCTGTTTTTGCCGCCCTGGTGCTTTGGAGATGACAATGGACGCGGTTTTTTCGTTTTTGCATCATTGCGCCGCAGCCGCATTGCCCGCTCCGGCGGCGCCTGTTGCCGGGCAGCAGGCCGGCTGGGCCTTTGCCTCCCTGTCTTCTCTGCCTTCCCTGGACTGGTTGCAGACGGCTCTCGGGCTTGTGATCATCACCAACCTGTGCCTGCTGGCCGCCGAGCGCCGGCGTCTGAGCATCCGCCTCATCGCCCTGCAGGGTGTTATTCTCGGGCTTCTGCCCCTTCTGGCGCATACGGGCGAGGTGGATGCGCATCTGATCTGCATGACCCTGATCTTTCTCGGCATCAAGGGCGTGGTCCTGCCCCTGCTGTTGCGGCGCACATACAAAAAGCTGCCGCCCCAGCTGCCCAGCAACCCCTATATGGGCAATACGGCCTGCGTGCTTGCCGGCATGGGCGGCCTCGTTTTTTCCCTCTGGTTTGCCTCCAACCTGGGGATGACGGCTAACCCCCTGTTCCTGCTGATGTTTTCTCCGGCGATCACCACGGTGCTGGCCGGCATTCTGCTCATTGTCACCCGCAAAAAGGCCCTGTCCCAGATGTTCGGGTACCTGGTCATGGAAAACGGCATTTACCTTCTGGGCGTGCCCATGATCCAGGAGGACGCCATGTGGGTCGAGCTTACCATATTGCTGGATATTCTCGTGGCCGCCTTTGTCATGGGCATCGCCATACGCCACATCAACAAGGCCTTTGAATCCACGGACGTGGACCGCTTCGCGAGCCTCAGGGATTAGCGCCATGCTCATTGCTCTTCTTGCCATACCGCTGCTTGCCGCTTTTGCCTCCTGGTTCATTCCGGCGGACGCCATACGGCGCATACTGCTGCTGCTGGTTTCCGGGGCCGAGCTGATTCTGGCCCTGGCCTGCTGGTTTGTGGAGCCGGCCTCATTTGGCGGCGACCTGCTGGCGGTGGACGCCATGGGGCGCCTGGTGCTCACCGTGACCTGCGCGCTCTTTTTCGCGTCTTCGGTGTACGCTGTTGGCTATCTTCGCGGCGAAGACAGGGGAGATCGCAAGGATTTTCAACAGGGGCTGCATTTTTCCAATGCCCCGGAAGCGACGTTTACCGCCTGCCTGCTGCTTTTTCTCGCTTCTGCGGTGCTGGTGACCATCACCAGGCATTTCGGCCTGCTCTGGGTCGGCATCGAGACAACCACCATTGTCAGCGCGCCCCTGATTTATTTTCACCGCCACCAGCGTTCCCTTGAGGCCACCTGGAAATACCTGCTCATCTGTTCCGTGGGCATCGCCCTGGCTCTTATGGGCAATCTGCTCATGGACGTTTCCATACAGCCCGAAGGGCACTTTGCCGTGCCCATGACTCTGGAGGCGCTTTTGGAGAACGCTCCCCGGGCGCATCCCATCTGGCTCAAGGCGGCCTTTGTCTTTCTGCTTATCGGTTACGGAACAAAAATGGGCGTGGCGCCCATGCACACCTGGCTTCCGGATGCGCACAGCGAAGCGCCTTCGCTGGTTTCGGCCCTGCTGTCCGGGGCGCTGCTCAACTGCGCTTTTTTGGGGATCTTCCGTTCCTATGAGGTCTGCGTGGCGGCCAACCTGGGCGCTTTTGCCTCCGACCTGCTGCTGGCCTTCGGCTTTTTGTCCATGCTGGTGGCCGCGCTGTTTATTGTCGGCATCGGCGATTTCAAGCGCATGCTCGCCTATTCGAGCGTGGAGCATATGGGCATTTTGCTCATTGCCTTGGGGACCGGGCTTGAAGCGGCGCGCGGCGGCATGCTGCACATGGTCAATCATTCCCTGGCCAAGGCCGGGCTTTTTCTCCTGGCCGGCAACATCCTCACCCGCTACAGCACCAAATCCAGCCATGACGTGACCGGACTGAACAGGGTGCTGCCCCTGACCGGCCCCCTGTGGCTGGCCGGGATCATAGCCATTACCGGCTCGCCGCCCTTTGCCCTGTTCATCAGCGAGTTTTCCATCCTCAAGGGCCTGTTGCACAGGGGCCAGCAATGGCTTGCCCTGGCTTATCTGCTCCTGCTGGGCATTATTTTCGTGGGCATGCTCACCCCCTGCCTGCGCATGTGCCGGGGCAAGGCGCCCCCCGGTCTTGTTCCGCAAAAGCGGGAAAGCCTGCTGCTTGTGGCCCCTTCCGCCTGCCTTTTGTTGCTGGTGCTTGTGTTGGGCCTCATCATGCCGGACTTTTTCTCGGAAGCGCTGAATCGCGCCGCGGCCATGGTGAGCAGACCGTAAGTTGAAGGGATGGAAGCGCCGGGTGGTTTTATCCCCGGCCTTCCCCCGGCAGGGGGCGGCGGCCCTCGCACCCGCGAACATGGTCGACAATATGAGGGCCAGGGGGCATCATGCCTCTTGCGGGGATTGCAAAGGGGCGAAAGGCCGCCTTTGGCGGAGAATGCAAAGGGGAGCAAGCCCGCCTTTGGTGGAGAATGCAAAGGGCTTCAGTCCCCTTGTCAGCCCAGGGCCGCAACCCGCAATGGAGAACTGTATGACGCAAGAACAGAAGTCGCGGACGCGGGGCGGCTTTTTTTCGGCCGAAGGGCAGGGGCCGGCCAACGATTCCCTGCAGTTGCGCAATGGCTATGCCGCGCCCCTTGACGCCATTCCCGTAATGGGCTTCAGCCGTTTCGCCCATTGGCTGGGCACCCTTGCCGGCGAAAAGTCCCGAAGCACCGAGGGCCCTACATGCCGCGTCTGCGCTTTTTTTGCTTTGCCCGGCCCCCTGCTTCCCTGGGCTGAATCCAGGGAGCAGCAGCCTGGCGGGGCGCAGGAGCGCTCCGTGTCCGAAAACGGCGAAGCTTCCTTCACCCTGCTGGCCGTCCTTGCGGACGATGCCGCGGGGGTGCTGCATCTGGCCGCCACCGAGGTTGGCGACAGGTACCCTTCGCTGACGCCGCGCATCCCCGCCCTGCATCTTTTTGAGCGTGAAGCGCATGAAAAGTACGGCATTGTCCCCGAAGGCCATCCCTGGCTGAAGCCCCTGCGTTTTTCCAGGCCCGGCGGGCCCGATGTCGGCTTCATGGACTTTTACCGGGTGGAAGGCGACGAGGTGCACGAGGTCGCCGTGGGCCCGATTCACGCCGGGGTCATTGAATGCGGGCATTTTCGCTTCCAGTGTCTGGGCGAAGAGGTCATGCATCTGGAAATTTCCCTGGGCTACCACCACAGGGGCATGGAGGCCCTGCTGGCCGGGGGGCCGCACCGCGCCACCCTGCCTTTGCTGGAAACCGCGGCTGGCGACAACACCATTGCCCATACCTGGGCTTACTGCACGCTTGTAGAGGCTTTTGCCGAGCAGCTTCCGTCGCCGCGCGGGCAGCTGATCCGCTCCCTGGCCCTGGAGTTGGAGCGCCTTGCCAATCATACCGGGGATCTGGGCGCCCTTGCGGGCGATGTGGGCTTTTTGTCCACCCTGTCCTATTGCGGACGCCTGCGCGGCGACTGGCTCAACACAAGCGCCATGATCTGCGGCAGCCGTTTCGGGCGCGGGCTGCTCTGTCCCGGGGGCGCGGCTTTTGACCTGGACGCACAGCTTGTGCACTCCCTGAAGGATAAGGTGGCGGGCACCTTCCGGGACGTGCAGGGCGCTGTAAAACTCATGTGGGATTCCCCCTCGGTCATGTCGCGTTTTACCGGCATCGGCATCGTTCCGGAGTCCGTCGCCCGCTCCCTCGGGCTGGTCGGGCCGGCGGCCAGAGCTTCCGGCCTTGACTGCGATCTTCGGCGCTCGCACCCCTTGTCCGGTCTGCCCATGTCGCCGCCGCCCTACAAGGGCCGTAGCGGCGACGTGCTCTCGCGCGCCGAGGCCAGGCACGAGGAGATCGTCAATTCGGCCGCCTTTTGCAGCCGCCTGCTGGAGCGCTTTCTCGACGACGGCGGCGAAGAGGTCCAATGCGCCCCCTTTGAGCGGCCCCCTTTCCTCAAGGGCAGAAGCATCAGCGTGGCCCTGGTGGAAGGCTGGCGGGGGGAGGTCTGTCATGTGGGCATAACGGACAGGGGCGGGCGCTTTGCGGAGTATGTGGTGGTCGACCCTTCCTTCCACAACTGGATGGGGCTGGCCATGGCCTTGCGCGGGCAGCAGATTTCCGACTTCCCCCTGTGCAACAAGAGCTTCAATCTCTCCTATTGCGGGCATGATTTGTAGGGAGGCCAGCCATGCTGGATATTCTTGTCGAACGATTGCGCCAGAAAAAACGCACGGTGCCCTTTCCCGGGGCCTTGCCCGCGCTGCCCCTGCGCTTTCGGGGGCGTCCTTTCATTGACGCCTCATCCTGCATCCGGGCTGCCGGGGGGGATTGCGCCGCCTGCGCGAAGGCCTGTCCGACGGAGGCCGTGCACATGGAAGATCGGGGCCCGGCTCTGGACATGGGGGCCTGCACCTTCTGCGGCGCCTGCGCCGCGGCCTGTCCCGCCGCTTCCCTGGTTTTTACCACGGACTGGCGGCTGGCTTCCACCGAGCGCGCGGCGCTGTTCATACGCCCCTTGCCGGCCGAGGCCCATGTGGTGCATGACCCCATGGGACGGGACAAGGCCATGGCCGGCGCGGCCGTGGTGCAGTCTTTTCCGCCCCGCCCGGAGCGGACCTTTGTCTTGCCCGAACTGCCCCTTGCGCCCACTCGTGAAGCCGCCGGTGCCTTTGCCAGATCCTGCCGCCTGCGGCAGGTGACCGCCGCCGGGTGCGGCGCCTGTGAAGCGGATCTCAATGTGCTGGGAACGGTGGTTTTTGATATCGCCCGCTTCGGCCTTGATTTTGTAGCCTCACCCCGTCATGCCGACGCCATGGTGCTCACCGGCCCGGTTCCGCGCAACATGCGCGAGGCGACGCTCAAGTGCCTTGCGGCCATGCCCGAGCCAAAGCTGATCATGGCGGTAGGCGCCTGCGCCATCTCGGGCGGATTGTTCCGCTCCTTGCCGGACGAAGGACAAGAAGAAGGGGACAGCGCTTTTCCCGGCCGCCCGCAGCGGCAGAATCCGCAGAGGGCCGAGGGAGCTTTGCCCCATATGGGCGTGGGCCTTTTCATTCCCGGCTGCCCGCCGCACCCCTACACTTCATTGGACGGTTTTTTGCGTTTTATCGGCAGAACAACACCGTCGTCGGCGCGGCTGTCGCCCTGAGCCCGGGGCTGCCGCCCCGGACCCCGCTCGGGGGAAATGATTTCCCCCGAACCCCATCATTATCCGGCCAAGTACGCTTTGCGTCCCTGGCCGGTATTGGTGGGTGCAGGGGCTTCAATCTCCTGCCTGGGCTTTGAGGCAAATCCAGGATTATTCACGTAAATATTTAGCGTAGAAAGGCCACGCTGACGCCCATGACGATGAACAATACGCCTGTGACCCGGTGCATCAGGATTGTAAAACGGGGGCTGTACAGGACGCGCGAGGCAAAGGCGGAGGAGAACAGGCAGAGCAGGGCCAGGCAGAAGGCGCTTACAAGGGTGTAGGTGGCGCCGAGCAGCAGATAGGGCGTGGCGCTGCCCACGGCGTCCCGGCTGACGAACTGGGGAAAGTAGGCCACGAAAAAAAGAATGATCTTAGGGTTGCAAAGATTGGTGCTCAGCCCGGAAAAGAAATAATAGCGAAGGCCGTGGGCGGGCCGTGTTCCGCCGCGTCCTTGGATCTCTTTGCGGCTGTGAAGGATGGTGATGAGCCCGAAGACGACCAGGTAGGCCGCTCCGGCGTATTTGATCACGGGAAAGGCGATTTCAGAATTGGAAATGAGCGCCGACACGCCCAGGGCGGCGAGGGCCGTGTGAAAGACCAGGCCGCTGTGTATGCCCAGGGAAGTAATGAGCCCGGCGCTTCTCCCGTAAAACAGGGAGCGGTTCAGCACCAGCAGAAAGTCAATTCCCGGGGTCAGGCTGTACAGGACGGACGAGACGAGGAAGAGGGGGAAGTTTTCAATACTCATGGGGAAACGCTTTGACCATATCCT
>JAJDJN010000048.1 GCA_030267245.1 Desulfovibrio sp. OttesenSCG-928-A18 | reverse complement strand
ACCATTCTGGCCGCTGTTTCCAGGATAAAATGTTCCTCGTCCAGTTTCGCGCGTTCCTCGGCGCTGAGCAGCATTTCCGGCTTGTTGACCAGGGCCGGGTCCGGTGTGACGCCGAATTCGGGAGCAAAACTGTCGCTAAAGTACATGTTTTG
This sequence comes from Desulfovibrio sp. OttesenSCG-928-A18, assembly GCA_030267245.1. Lineage (GTDB taxonomy): Bacteria > Desulfobacterota > Desulfovibrionia > Desulfovibrionales > Desulfovibrionaceae > Frigididesulfovibrio. The sequence goes on along the minus strand of JAJDJN010000048.1, from coordinate 12,116 downwards.
AAAATCCATAAACTTCAGGGCGTGGGCGGTGGCGTCAAGGATGCTGTAATCATCCTGGCCCACAAGCCCGTAAGCCATGGCGGCCCTGAGCCCGGCCAGGCACTCTCCGCCCTGGGTGCAGGCGATGTGCCCGTGGCGGTTGGCCAGCAACATGCCGTCCATGATCGCCTGTTCCGTGACCTGCATGACCTGAAAGGCATCCTTGCCGCCAATGCCGGTATACTCCGCCGCCAGCGCGCGCACGCGCGGAAAGGAGACCGGGTTGCCGATCATGGCGGCCTGGGCCACGGAAGGGCTGACCCTAACCGGGCTGAAACTCCGCTTGTCCTCCGGGGCGGCATAGTACCGGTATACAGGGTCCGCATGGTGCGACTGCACGCCGAAGATGCGCGGCAGGACGCTGATGATGTTCAGCTCGTAAAGCTTGAGAAAAGCCCGCAGCAGCGCCGTGACGTTGCCCGCGTTGCCGATGGGCACGAAGATGTTGCACTTTTCCGTGTTCCAGTCCAGCCACTGGGCGCACTCGTAGGCGTAGCTCTCCTGGCCCAGGATGCGCCAGCTGTTCTTGGAGTTGAGCAGGGCCACGCGGTAACGCTCGGCCAGAAATTCCACCACTTTCATGCAGTCGTCAAATACGCCCGGTATCTCAAGTACCGTGGCGCCGCTGCCCAGGGGCTGCGACAATTGCTGCGGCGTGACCTTGCCGGCCGGCAACAGCACAACGGACTTGATCGGGCCGCCCACATAAGCGGCATACAAGGCCGCCGCCGCCGAAGTGTCGCCGGTGGAGGCGCAGACCGTGAGCACCTCGTCCCAGCCCTTTTTGCGCACCAATGATTGCAAAAAGCTGAAAGCGCAGGCCATGCCCCGGTCCTTGAACGAGGCGCTGGGGTTCTGGCCGTCGTTTTTGTACGCAAAACGCGCTCCAACGGTCTGTTGCAGCGCTTTTGAAGCCTCTATGACCGGCGTGTTGCCCTCGCCCAGAAAAACCACGTCACCGGCTTCCAGCACCGGGGCCATGAGTTCGTAAAAACGGAAGATGCCGCGCAGGGACGGTTCCCGGCTCGCGGCCCGGGAGTCAAAAGTCTCGCGCCATTGACGGCCCGAACGCTCCTTGAGCCGGTCAAAGCCGAGATCCTCAAGCAGCAGCACCTCGCCGCAGGCGGGGCAGGTGTAGAGCAACTCGTCAATGCCGTGCACAGTGCCGCAGCCCAGGCACTTGTAGCGCATGTCCCCCCTGTAGGAGGGGAAGTCGGTGGAAGCCATGGGGGTCCTTTTGTTGACGTTCCGGAAAATGGCCCGGCATCGGGCCGCTTTGCCGTGTATGCCTGTTTTTTATCAGACTTTTTTACTCAGCCAGGGTTTTTCCTCTCCGCGCAGCAGGCGGCGGATGTTGGCCCTGTGGGCATAGAGCACAAGAGCGGCGGTCAGGCAGGCAAAGACGGCGTCGCCCGCGCGCCCTGAAAGGAGCAGGAGCAAGGGCAGGCTGATGACCAGGACGATGGAGCCGGCAGACACGTAGCCGCTGCGCCAGATGCAGAAAATGCACACGACGCCCGCGATGACGAGCTGCAAAGGGGCAAGGGCGAGAAACACGCCAACGGTGGTGGCCACCCCCTTGCCGCCCTTGAAGGACAAAAATACGGAAAACATGTGCCCGCAGATAACCGAAAGGCCCATGGCATAGGCCAGGTATTCAAGGCCGTTGTCCGAAAGCCGGAACATGAGCACGGGCAAAAAGCCTTTGAGCAGGTCGCAGACCAGGGTGGCAAAGCCGTAGCGGAAGCCGCAGAGCCGGGCCACATTGGTGGCCCCGACGTTGCCCGAGCCCCCCTGGCGCGGGTCAGTGTTGCAAAAAAATTTAGCGATCACAAGTCCGAAAGGGACCGACCCGATCAGAAAGCCCGCGATACAGATGATGAGTACACTGAAAAAAGCTGTCATAGGCAGTCCTTGGCGCTTTGTATAAACCGGCCCGGGCTTTGTCAGGGCTCGCGGGTTTCAAGCACCTGGATTTCATTGAGCAGGGGGTTAACCTTGCCCAGACGCACCTGGATGTGCATGCCCGCGTAAAGTTTGTCGCCAAACTGGCGGCGTTTGCCCCGGACCATGATCTGGGCCCAGGGCAGGGCCACGGTGACAAAGGCCTCGTTTTCCTCCGCCACCACCGCGTCCCACCACTGTTTATCCCCCTGCTGGCGGAAAAACAAGAGTTTCCAGTAGCGCGGGCGCAGACGTTGTATCTGCATCACCGCGTCGGCGCGGGCCGACACGGCCGGCAGCAGCGAGCGCATGTCCTGATGGTTCAGGCGCGCGGCGCCCTTGCGCAGCCAGGAGCAGATCTGGGCCTGGTTTACTAGATCCACATAGCGCCGGATGGGGGAAGTCAGGGTGGCGTATGCGCCCACGCCAAGGCCGGCGTGGCGGCGCGGCTCGACATCAAGGCTGGCCGGCGGCAGGGCGCGGACCACGCGGGAAATGTCATGGGCTTCGGTCCAGATGCCGGCAAACTCGCGCGGCAGGGCTACATCCTGTGTGCGATACAGGAGCGGGATGCCGCGTTCTCCGGCCCAGGCGGCCAGGGCGCTGCTGGCCAGGATCATAAGCTCGCCCACCACCAGATGTGAAAGTGCCGCCGAGGGGCCGTCCTCAATGCGCACCCTGGCCTCGGCCCCCGTGTTCGTGACCACGACCGCCGGGTCCGGGCGCTCTGTGATCACCGCCCCGGCGGCGATGCGGCGTTCCTGCAGCAGCCTGGCCAGGGTCAGCGCCTCGGCTCCCGGCCGCTTCGCCGGATTCGCGCTTTGGTCCGCAAGGGCAAGGAGCGTGGCTTCGCTGTCTTCCAGGTCCAGGTTGCGGGCTATGCTCACGCAGCGCAGTTGGGGGTCGGCCTCCAGCAGTTCGCCCAGCGGCGTCAGACGCATGCGCAGCACCAGCGCGAGGCGGGGCAGGCCTTGGTCCAGGCCGAAAAGGGCGCGGCCGGCGTCTTCGGGCAGCATATGTTCATCGCCTTCGGGCAGATAGATGCTGGAGGCGCGGCGCAGCACGGCTTTGTCCAGGGGGCTTTCAAAGGGCCAGACCAGGGCCGGGCAGGCGACGGCCACGCTGGCGTTGAAGGCGCCGTCCGGGCATTGTTCCACAAAAAAGGCGTCGTCCCTGTCCTGGGCGTCTGCCGGGTCCACGCTTATATACGGGGTGGGGTCCTGTTCCAGGCGGCCGACAAGTTCGCCGGCGGCCTCGCGCACGGCGGCGCGTTCGGCGGCAAAGGGCTCTGCCCAGTCTTCGCCGCGCTCATATCCGGCCCGGTCAAGCCAGTAGTTGTGGTGCTCGGGCACGAGCTTCCAGGCCACGGCCAGGTTCAGGGCCAGATGGGCGGAGTCGGGCAGGCTTTTGACCAGCAGCTTCCAGATGGCGGAATCGTTGGCGCAGTCCGGGTCCGCTATGCGTTCCAGGAGCATGGCGCGCAGGCGCTGGCACAGGTCTTCTTCGGGCAGGTCCTGGGGGCCGAGGCCCTGGCGTTTTTTGCTGTGAATATCCCAGAGCTTCTGGAAAAACTGGGCCCCGGTTACGGCAAAGCTTTCGCGGATGCGCGCGGCTTCGGCCTCGGCCAGGCGCGCTTCCACCAGTTCCTGAGTAAAGATCTCGAAATCCGGAGGCGAGAAGCGGAAATGGCTTTTGGCCGAGAGCAGAACATGGCCGAGGGCGGCTTCCTGGTCGATGGTGGGGCTTGCCCAGACGAGGCCGGCCAGCCATTGCGCGCTGGTGCGGGCCACTTCGCCCTGGGTCAGCTCCCAGACTTCCATGCTGGAGATGGAGGCGGCGATGGAGGCGCGCAGCAGCTTGTGTTCTTCCAGGGCCTCGTCCATGCGCTGTTTGGACAGTCCCGGGCCCAGGGCGGGGCCGGACCAGGGCAGCAGACGGCTGGCGGGCAGATTGCCCTCGCGTTTGTTGGCCGCATAGAGTCTGAGCCGGCCGCTCTGTTCTTCAAGCACAATGGCCTGCATGGGGCTGTTGCCCTGCATGAACTCCACAAGGCAGCCCGGACCGGGGTAGCGTACTTTGTTCGCGCTCATGGGGCTGCCTAGTGTCTGAAGGAGCGCTGGCCAGTGAAGACCATGGCCACTTGCGGGTCGGCCTCGTTCACGGCCATGATCGCCTCATGGTCGCGCAGGGAGCCGCCGGGCTGGGCAATGGCCGTGATTTTGTGCTTCATCGCCGCGTCCACGCCGTCGCGGAAGGGAAAAAATCCGTCGGACACGAGCACGGAGCCGGCGAGGCCGCCGCGGGCTTCTTCAGTCCGCTCCCTGGCCTCGGCCAGGACGGCGGCGGCGGCCGCATCGCCGGCCGAGGCCGTGTTTTCCAGTTCGTACAGGGATTTGCCCGTCTGTCTGAACACGAGCATGTCCGCATATTTGATGTAGGCCTTGTGCGCCGCTATTTCCACGCAGCCGACCCTGTCCTGTTCTCCGGTGCCGATGGCGCAGGTGGCGCCGTTTTTGGCGAAAATTACGGAGTTGGAGCTGACGCCGCTTTCCACCGCCCAGGCAAAGAGCAGGTCCCGGGCTTCGGCCTCCGTTGGTTTTCTGGCCGTGACGCAAAGACCGTCTTTTTCCGCTTGCGCCGGGATGAAATCCTGGCTGCTGCGGATGCGGTTGACAAAGGACTGCTGCAGGACCAGACCGCCGTCGCACAGGGATTTGATGTCCAGAAAGGGCACGCCCGCGAAGCTTTCAAGCTGTGCAAGACCGGGGATGCGCAGGATGCGCAGATTTTTGCGTTTTTGCAGCAGCGCGAGGCAGCCTTCTTCAAAATCCGGCGCGGCGACCACCTCGAAATATGCGGAATCAATGAGCGCGGCCGCGTCCTTGTCCAGAGGGCGGTTAACGACAACCGCGCCGCCAAAGGCGGCGATGCGATCGCCCCAGTAGGCCTTTTCAAGGGCGTCGGCCACGCCCTTTTCGGACCAGGCCGCGCCGCAGGGGTTGTTGTGCTTGAGGATGAGAGCGGCCGGGCGTTGATGCAGGTATTGGAGAATGTTGACGCCGTTGTCCACGTCGGTGAGATTGGTCTTGCCCGGGTGTTTTCCGGCCTGAATCATGTTTTTTTCGGTCAGGGCGGAAACCAGGCCCTGGCCGGCGCCTTTGTACGCCACGCCGCCGATCGTCAGTTCTCCGCGCGTAAGCTCATAGAGGGCGGCGGGCTGGTCCGGGTTCTCGCCATAGCGCAGACCCCTGTTTTCGCCCCCGATGTCCCAGGAGCGGCGGGCGTATTCAAGGCTTGTGCCGCCAAAGTCAAGACTGATCTTGTCCGGAAAGGCGTCCTGGTTGATATCCCTGTACATGTTTTTGAGCTGCTTCATGCTGCGGCGATCCTTTTCGGGCCGGATGCCGGGGCGTCCAACAAGCGCACGGCGGGCCCTGTGTTTGATACGGATTTTTCTCTTACCACAGGGCAATGCCGCCCGCAATCATGCGCTCTCGCTCCTTTTGCCCGGCCCGAGGGGCTAAAGTCCCTTCAGATCTCCATGGGCGCTTCCTTGCTCCGCCCTATTTCGCCCGGCGCGGCAGCGGGCCAAGCTCCAGTTCGCGTTTGATGAAGTAGGCTTCTGCAATCAGGGGCACGAGGCGTATGGCGTCCTTATACCTCTTTTGCCGGCTGGCGTCCCTTTGCGCCTCCTGCAGCGCGGCCAGTGCTTCCTCCGCGAGGGTCAAATCCGGCTTTTCCCGGGCCTTGAGCAGGGCGAGCATGCTTTCGCCAAGGCTGAACCTCACCAGCAGGCGCTCATCCTGTGCGCTGCCGCGCAGACTGACCGGCAGCGCTTCTTTTAACGAAAGCACAGACTCAAGCAACAGGTCCGGGTCGCCCTTGATCTCTCCCAGCCGTTTCAGGACAAGGCCGAGATAGCTGTATGCCCTGACAAACATCTCGGGGCTTTTATCGGCGGAGTAGAATTGCAGGCTGTCCCTGTAAGCGGCTGCGGCTATTTCAAGGTTAACGGTCCTGTCCTTGCATTCGGCGAGTTCCCGGTGGATGTCCCCAAGGGTAATGCGGGAGCGCGCCAACTTTTCAGGAGTTTTTTTTCTGGCAACTATGTCTACCGCGAAACTCGCATGGTCGGCCGCTTCCTCGATAACGGCGCAATCCTGATACCTCACACCAGCATAAAGCAGTATCAGCGCCATGTTATGGTGGCAACCGGCCCAGTCCTCCGGATTCTGCTCACGGTCGGTAACTTCAATGGTGACGCGACAGGCGGCAATGCCCTGCTCCAGATAGTCACGACTGTCCTCAAGCCTGGCAAGCCAGAAGCAGGAAGAGGCGATAGTATTGTATACAAAGTTCATGGCTTGTGGGTCGTCTTTCCTGGTGTACACTTCCAGCGCATGCTGCTCGGCTGCGATAGCCTGCCTGAACGGTTCGGGTTCTTCGCCCAGTTTGCCAAGTTCCAATAGCGCATCGCCCATGCAGGCAAACGTCTTGGCCCAGCGCTTGGGGTTTTCCTTTCGCAATCGCTCGCTGATGCTTGTCTGCAGAATGCTGACAGCCTCCTGAAGCCGGACCTGGTTATTGTCTCTTGCCCCAAGATCCACAAGGGCACTGGCCAAGGTGAATCGTGTATACAGCCAGGCGGAATAATCGCGCTCCTGATCCAGATGATCCAAGGCGGTCCTCGCCGAAAGTACGGCCTCTTCAAGAAAGCGCCCTGAATCAAGGGTGGTGCCGGCTCCCAGGTACAGTGCCCAGCTATACCAGCGTAATACAAGGGCGTGCTGGTGCGCGTCCTTTTCCGGCGTTAACTCGGACAAGGCCGCCCGGTACGCCTCAAAGGCTTTTTCCAGGTCCACTTCTTCATCCCGTAGCGTAAAAAGCTTCATATACGCTTTGCCAAGCTGCTTCTGTACTTCCGCCCAGGCCTTTGGGGCCTGTTCGCGCGGCAGCAGCGGCAGCGCCCGGTGCAGGCTGGCGGACGCGGCCAGACACAAAAAAGCGTTGTCTTTGGCATAGCCGACATCGGTAAGGGCGCGGCCAAGGGCGGTCAGGAGCATGCCGCTGTTCTCGGTTCCCATCCGCTCCCGGGCGGCGCATAGCGCCGCGCGCAGCCTCAGTCCTTCAAGGGCCAGCAGGGGCAGTGTGTGCGGCTGCTCGCCCAGGGCGGTGAAGATGCGCTCGATGTTGTCGCCAAGGCCATGCCAGTCAATGAAAGCGCCGCTCAGGCCGGGTTGGGCCAGGGCGGCGCGGTATAACGCAAGGGCGCTGATGCAATGCCGGGCTGTGCCGTGCAAGTGCCCCAGAAAGACAAGGGCGTCGGCTTCGGCAAAAGGCAGCAAGGCCGCAAGTTGAGCGGGAGGCGGGGCGGTTTTTTGCCTCTGCGCCTGCTGGCTGGCGGCATGGGCGGCGGCTGCGTATGGCGGGTGCGGTGCAAGGTTGAGGGCGGAAAGGAAGACAATCAGGAACAGGATGTGCCTGAAAAAAGAAGACCGACGGATGGGTATTGCGGACAAAAAAGATGGATGCATACCAGATATGGTCCTGTGTCTATTGTAATTTTATCATTGCATCAAGGTTTCGCTTATATCATCGATCGGATTCTCCAAGGCTTTTTTTTGTTTTTCCGTTAACTTGTATCCGAAAATTTTTGCGAGAAATTTGGAAAGCCCTCCTGCTGCGCAAAAGCCAATATCCGCAAGACACAATGCCAGTGTTCTTTCCGCAAAAAAGAGGGTGAGTGGGTCCGGCGATGAGGATAGCGGTATCATGTTCATCAGGTTTAGCATATCCGATGAGAGCAATTTTTTTTGTTTCGGCCCGCCCAGCTTCCATTGGCGGGGGAGGGTCTTTTTGATCTCATCAAGCTTTTCCACCATCTCCCAAACCTGTTCGCTCCGGGTTTTTACCTGGACAATGGCTTGTTCTAACTCTTCGGGAGTCAGCTGGGCAAGTATTGTGTCCTTGTCCCACAGGGAGCAGGTGAGGAAGGCCCGGGCGAGTTCGGTGGCGGAAGCCGTTTTGAGCAGATGGTGCCGCTTCCAGGCCCGATACAGGGTTACGGTTGCCAGCACCTCGCCTTGCGGCCAGGCGCTGAAATGCCTGTTCCAGTGCTCCTGTGTTTTTTCCGCATCCACGTATGCTTGCAGGCCGCGTTTTTTGAATTCGGACGAGCGCTCCCAGGCTTCGACCGCCTTGAGTGCCATCTTACGGCTCAGCTTTGACAGGCCAAAAATCACGGGCAGTGAGCTCCCCTGTGGGAGAAACAGCACCGCGATGCTGTTCAGGACCTCCGGGAGTTCTTTTCGTAAATAACGGGTGCCAAGCCAGGCCGATTCAACGGCCAGGGCGTTTTTGAGCGCGGTTTCATCATCGCCCTTGGAACCGCTTTTCTTTTTCCAGGCTGCAAGCGCTTTTGCGCCCTCGGCGGTTTTTTTGCCGTTGGCGGTTTTCTTGCGCCAGACAGCGACAAACTCTAGAGCCTGAGCGATCTGGCGGGGAGTGAACGCCTTGAGCAGCCTGTTCTTCTGCCATTCCTCGTATAATTCCCTTGCCCAGTTCAGGCCAGCGCTGCCCTTTTTCCCATTGCCAAGACTTTTGTTCCAAGATTCGACCCACTCCAGGCAGTTGGCAAGACTTGAGGGCGCTATCCAGGATAGGTCTCCGCTTTTTCGCCACTGGCGCATGAGCTCAAGCTCTTCGTGCACCTGTTCAGGACTTTTTCCTTTCAAGGCCGGCGCTCTGTCCCACTTGGCAGCCATGCGCGCGGTAAAATGCAGATCCTGAACTTTGCTGTTTTTGAAGGGGTGCAGTTTGTCCCAGGCGGAGCGCCAGGCAAAATAGATGCGCATTTTGTGCGCGGGCGTCCTTTGCAACACTTCGCTCTGCGCGAGCCAAATCCGGACAAGCTTCAGCGCCTCGCGCAATTCCTTCGTCAATTCACTCTCGTCGCCATAGAGAACGGCTGCGAGAAGATCCACGCGCTCTTTGCTGACCATGACGGTTGCCTACCGGAACAGCGTGGCCGGGTAGTCTCTGGCGGGGATCAGGCCGAGGGAGGCGGCCAGGTCCTGGTTGTCGGCATCACAGGCCCAGACGGTGCGGATTAGACTCAGGATGTGGCAATTGCCGTCCAGGGAGGCTTCAAGGGCGTACTCCTCGGCCTCGGCCAGGGTGTCGTGGGGGGTGAGCTGGGGGTAGTCGTCAATGTACTCGAGGGTGAAATACATGGCTGTTCTCCTGTGGCGGATTTGGCCCCATTGCCAATGGGATCTCGACGCCCGACGCCCTTGCGCCGGCTCCGGGGCTGCCGTCCACCCGCGGCTGCCGTCCGTACGCGGTTCCGGTGCTGTGTGCCCCGGCTTTCTCCGCTGGACCGCTTTGGGTGGACGGTAACGCCCGGCGGGCCCGTTCTCCTTGCTGCTCCCATCCTGCCTTATGCGAGGTCGGGTTGATCGCGGCGAGCTCGTCGTCGTTGAATACATAGTTTCACATGTAGTGAATTTATGCAAGCATTATTTTCTACTGTGCTACTATATAGTGAATTACAGTAATGTCACAAAAGAGCGCCCAAAGCCCCACGCGTGCGGGAACGGGCTAAAAAGCTTCGTGTGGGCGAATGGATTCACATCAGGTCATGTGATCGCGCGGGAGGGGGGATTGCGGCTGGACGGGTTGACGGCCACTGGAGCGGTATGCCTTTGAAATGCTTGCTTAACGGCGGGCAAGGCTCGTCTGCAAGCATTTCAGGACAAGGATTTGAGGACAAATTCCTGCAGGCGGATGCGCATTTTCAAAGCGAAGCGGCCCTAATATTCGCGGCAGCTCCAGACCATGCGCCCGAAGACCTCGGCGTCGATGGTCTCGTCGTCTTTGGCGATGGTGATGTCGTCGTAGGCCGGGTTGTCGGAGCGGATGAGCAGGAGCCCGCCGGGGCGGTTTTCCAGGCGTTTGACCATCAGTTCGCCCTCCAGGCGCAGCAGGTAGATGGCGCCGGAGCTGATATGGGTCTGGCGCAGATTGATCATGATCATGTCGCCGTGGTGCAGGGTCGGCTCCATGCTGTCGCCGTCGATCTTGAACAGGCGCATGCTGTCGGTGCCGCCCTGTTTGCGCATGAGGAAACTATTGTGAAAAGAATAAAGGCGGATCTGCTCGCCGTCCAGTTCAAGGCCCCCGGTGCCGGCCCTGGGCACGGCCTTGACCAGGGGCACAAAGGCCAGTTCGGGCAGTTCGTCATCCTTGCAGGCAAAGAATTCCGGCAGCGAAATGCCAAAGACCCCGGCCATGCGGCCGGCCAGTTCCAGAGAAGGGAGCCGGTGCCCGTTGGCGATTTGCGACACGGTGCTCGGCTCCACCCGCGCCGCTTCGGCCAGTTCATTCTGCTTCATATGCTTTTTTTTGAGCCAGAATTTGACCGCGTGCGCCACTATGTCTTTTTCATTCATGGGCATAATTATTCACTTATTGTTAAGAAATGTACAGTATCTCCGGGTTGACTTTTATTCACACTATGTGAAATAATGATTTTTAAATATGCGGCTGCCTGTACGCGCCTGCCCGGCAGGCGCACAGAGCAAGACGCCGCAGGAGGAAGCATGAAGACCAGGGACAGTGGCAACAGATTGCGCAGATGCCCCCGTTGTCATGGGGCCTTGCTGCACGACAAATACCCGTACACCAGCGCCGGGGGCTGCATCTACCGCGCCCGGCGCTGCTCCGGCTGCGGGGCGGTGGTGCACAGCAAACAGCAGCCCGAAGAACTCGTCGAGGTCTGCCCGCCGCTTCCGGAGGCGGCGGGTGGCCGACGGACAGCACCATAAACAAGGAGTCAGCATGTCATTGAGTTTCCCTCACATCCGCGCTGTTGCGCAAACACTTGGGGTCGAACCCTGCGCTGTTGGCGCGGTGGTCGAAGTCGAATCCGCCGGCTCCGGCTTTTTGCCTTCGGGGCGCGTAAAGATTCTTTTTGAAGGCCACATTTTCTGGAAAGAGCTGCAAAAGTTCGGCATCAACCCCGCTGACATCAACGCGCCGGGCATTCTTCACCCGCGCTGGGACCGCGGCAAGTACAAGGGCGGCGAGCAGGAGTGGAACCGTATGGAGGCGGCCGCAGCCATACACCAGGAAGCCGCCCTCGCCTCCGCATCCTGGGGGCTGTTCCAGATTATGGGCTTCAACTACGCCGCCTGCGGCTTTGCCGGCATACACGATTTTGTGCGCGCGCAAAAAAAGGACGAAGCCGCGCAACTTTCGGCCTTCTGCGCCTTTTTGCAATCACAGAACCTGCTCCGCTTTCTCAAAGCCAGGGATTGGGAAGCCTTTGCCCGCCGCTACAACGGTCCGGCCTATGCCGAGAACGACTACCACCGTAAACTCGCCCGCGCTTATCGGCAATGCCTCGCCAGGGGCGGCGAGGGCGCCGGACCGTGCAGCGTTGGCGCCGGACCGTGCAACGCCGGCGCCGGAACCGGCTGCGCCTCCGCTTACACAAGCTCCGGCGCCGGCAAGGGACGCCTTGGCGTCTGCACCGCCAGCGCTTCTTTGCCCGGCGCCTGCGCCGTGAACGGGTGCGTCCACTGCCGCTCCGGCAACAGCGTCTACCCGCTGCCCCTGGGCCAGGCCGGCGCGCGGGCGCTAGTCGAGAACCGCCCATGAGCCTCGCCGCTGCCGCAGCCTCCGGCTTCAAAGCGCTTTTGCGGCCCGCCGCCACCGTGCTGCTGGCCCTGGCGCTCGCCCTGTCCCTCGTACTGTGCGTCCGCTATTACACCATCGCCCTCAAGGCCGAAGCCGCATACGGCCAACTGCGCGCCGAAGCCGCCGAACTCGAAAAACGCCTCACCCAGGGACGCATAGAAACGCTGCAACATCAAATCACCATCAGCAGCGCCGCCATCAGCGCAAGAGACCAGCTCTATGAACAAGCACACAAGGCCGACGCCCAAGCGGCGGCCGCCATCGCGGCCGCCAGCGCCAGCCCTCAAAGCCATGACCCGGATGCTCCTCTGCCTGCCGCTCTTGTGCAGCCCCTGCTCCTGCTCCACAACTCAACACGTCATCCAGACAGCCCTCCTGCCCCCTGAACAGTTCTACGCCCCCAAAGAAGCGCCGCCGCCGCCGGAAACAATTGA
>JAJDJN010000047.1 GCA_030267245.1 Desulfovibrio sp. OttesenSCG-928-A18 | reverse complement strand
TAGCTTAACAGCCCTTAACGGACGAGATGTCCCGGATAACAATATGGGAGTCAAGGGGCATCATGCCCCTTGCGGGGTCCAGGGGCAGAACCCCTGGCGGGGATTCCCAGGGGGCGGAGCCCCTTTGGCGGGGGTTGCAAAGGGGCGGAGCCCCTTTGCTGTCGGTGGGGCGCTCTATTTGCCGGCTTTGGCTGTTTTCAGAGATTTGGACGCTTTTTTGCCGGAGCTTTTTTTCTTGCCGCCGGCCCCGGATTTTACGGCCTTGCCGGCCTTGCCCTTCAGCACGCGGGCTTTTTCAATCAGCACTGTTTCCACGGGCACATCGTCATGCATGCCAATGGAATGCGTGGCCACTTTTTCAATGGCGTCCACCACGTCCTGCCCTTCAATGACCTTGCCGAAAACGCAGTAGCCCCAGGCGCTGCCTGTGGGGGCCTTGTGGTCGAGAAAGGCATTGTCCTTGCTGTTGATAAAAAACTGCGACGATGCGGAGTGGGGATCATTGGTGCGGGCCATGGCAATGGTATATCTGACGTTCAAGAGCCCGTTATCCGCTTCGTTTTTGATCGGAGCGCGCGTCGTTTTTTCTTTCATATCCGGCGTCATGCCGCCGCCCTGGATCATGAAGTTGGGGATGACGCGGTGAAAAATGGTGCCGTCATAAAAGCCGTCTTCCACATATTTTTTAAAATTCTCCGCGGTTGCCGGAGCCTTTGCAAAGTCAAGTTCAATGACGATACGTCCTTTACTGGTCTGCAGTTCAATCACCGAATCCTCCTCGTTGGCCTGGGCTGTGCAGGGCAGAAAACAGATGCACGCCAGAAGGCATGCCAGCAATAATCCACGCATATCCCGTTCTCCTGAAAAGTTTCTGAAAAATGCCGATAAGGCATACAAGCTGCCATACACGCACGGCAATCGTGCCACATGGCGAAAAGGCCCCAGTCGCAAGCCCGAAAGGAGTCGCTGCCAGGTTCCGGGCCGGGATACTCGGGCAACGCCGAAACGGAATGCGCGTCCTGCTTCGTATTGGCTGATTCTCAAGGGCTGCAACAAGTGTAAAAGCCTACGCTAAAACGGTTCAGGAAGCAACGCCGTCCGCCACGCCCTTTGCAACTGCGCGCAGCTTCGCCCGGGCGGTCCGCAGCCAGGCAGTCCTTGGCCAGGTGGTTCGCAGCCAGGCGGTCCGCGCAGGACGCCCGCCCCGGACGAGGGGGATTGCGCCCGGCTCCAGCGCGGTATATATAGGGGAGGGAACAAGGATGAGCTTTTTAGCGCCCCGCCTTGGGCCTGAGCGCATTACGGCTCTTTTGCCCTCTGCCTGCGCAGAAAATTTTTTATTCCGGTCTGGTACCATCAGGGTGCACTTTTCGCACAAAAAGCTTTTCTTCCTTGGCAGAGAAGAAAATTACCCGTAGTGTTAGCGGGGCTCCGGGGCCTGCTGTTTCGTTCACTGCTACCGCGCGTATGACGCGCCAGGATATCCCATGACTCAGGCAACGCCGAAAAAGAAATTCCCTGTCGCGCTTACGGCACTGCTCGTTGCCGTGCTTGGTGTTGGCGGCGGCATTGTGTATCTGGTCAACACTGAAAAAGTCCCCTCCTGGCTGTCCTTCATTTACGGCTCCGCTCCGTCGGACGCCGACGCGGGCAAGGCTTCTTCGCCCCAGAGTCCTCTTTCAGGGGGCGAGCAAAGTGCCGCAGCACCGGCCGGACCGGACGCCAGCTATCGGGGTGAACTTGTTCCGCCGCCTTCTTCTCCTCCCGCCCCTTCCGACCCCTGGGCGCTTTCGGGTGTGGGCACACCGGGAGCAAGGGAACCGGGCGACCCCGCGCTGCTTCCCGGGCAGGAACAGGCGGGCTCCCCTGGAACGCAGGAGGCCCCCTTTGATCCGACGGCAGTCCCCGATTCTGTTCCACCTGCCGGCAGTGAAGATGGCTTGGCCGGATGGTCCCCGGACAACTACCTGGTGCCGGCCGGGCCGGACCAGGCGCCGGGGCAGATGACAGAACAAGCGCCGGGCCAGATGACAGATCAGGCTCCGGGCTTGGCGGGGCAAGGCCCGACTGGCGATTCGGAGGCTACGCCCATCCCGGATTTTGATCCCGTCCCGGACGAAGGCGGGCCCCTGGCCGTTTCACCGCCCCCGGCACAGGAGCAAGCCGGCCAGACCCCGCCCGCCCAAGGAGTTCAGGGCGGAGTGAAGTCCGCGCCAACGGTGCCGGCGGATCAGGAGGCCCAGGCTCCGCCCGCCCAGTCGCCCTTGCGCCCCATTCCGGGCATCCAGAGCCCGCCGCCTTCGCAGGCGACGCCAGGGGGAAAACAGCCCTCAGCCTCCGTGCGCTCGCCCCTGGCCATGCTGCCAGATCCGCGAAAGCCCCTGGCGGAATATCCGGCTTCCCGCGCTCCGGAAGCGCGAAAGCCCGAAGCGCGCGTCCCGGACATACGCCCGGTGCAAAGCCCCCAGCCACTGGCCATGCCGCCCCATAGCCCGGGTCCCGAAACCCCGATCCCGGATTTTGATCCGGTTCCTTCGCCTGACGGTTCATCAGGAGCGGCGGCGCCCTCCGTCCCGGCTCCGTCGGAATCTTCCGTCATCCTGTACGGTAAAGGAGAGATGGTGGCCAGCGCCAACGGCGCCATGGTGCGCGGCGAAATCCCCGAAGATCAGACCCCGATCAGCCTGTCCGGAAGCTATCGCGGCAACCCCGATTTCACCGGCAGCACCGAGGCCCTGAAAGGTCAGGACAGCCTGGTCAGCGTCGTGCTGGTGGACGATTTCGCCAAGTTCCTGGCCGACAACTATTGGCCCCAGGGCACACACCCCATGGCCAAAAAAGGCGGCATCACCACCGCTGGCGTCAAATGGGCCAATCTGCGCTTTGGCGGCCAGCTTCACGGGTTCACGGTGAACGCCATGAACCTGCCCGAAGAACGCCAGCGGGTTCTGGAGTACGTGTTCATGCCCTCCATGCTGCAGGGCCTGTACGATCTCTATATTGACCGCTTTATGTATTCCCTTGAACGCCACGCCCTGGCCCAGATCCGCGGGCAGGACGACGGGGGGTTCACCAACGCCCAGATGGCGGAGATGTATGAACTTTATTCAGGCATGGCCCGGGGGCTGGCCGCAACGGTGCGTACCTACATGCATACCCCGGATATCCGCGAGTTTGTAGTGTCCTATGCCGAGGCATCGGATCAGGCGGCTGCCGCGTATGTGCTTTATGCGGAGAATTTGCACAGCGAGGATCCCTCGCCCGAGGCAAAGGAACGCCAGGCGGCCACGGCCAAGGACTATCAGGCAGCCGTGGCGCACAGAGAAAAAAGACGCGCCGCCCTGGCCGAAGCCATGCGCGCGCGCGGCGACACCAAGGGCATCGACACCGACACCCTGGTCTACACCGCGCTTTGGCTGTATCGCCGGGGCGAAGGCCAGGACGGCACCATAAACGCCCTTGCCGCCATACTGGGTTCCTGCTCCGACCGCCTGGAGAAAGGCAAACAGCGCTACAAGGGCAAGGCGCCCTCGCAGCTTGCGGAAAAGACGGCGCCCAGGCGCAAATGAGCTTCCAGGGGCCGGGCGCCGCGTTTTGTACGCGGCTGCCGCCTGCCTTGCCACGATCTGTTATTACTTTTGAAGGATAAAAGGCTCGCCCAGGCCTTTTATCCCGACTCGCCGGATGGAGCATGCAAGAAAAAACAAGCCGCGGTGAACGGCAATGGCCCTTTGTGTTCATAGCCGGGGGCTGCCGCAGCGGAAAAAGCGCCTTTGCGCAGAAACTGGCTGAACATTTCTCTTCCGGGGGCCTGTACATCGCCACAGCCTGGGCCGTGGACGCGGAAATGAGTGAACGCATCCGCCTGCACCGGGAGCTCAGAGGAAAAAACTGGCGCGTGTATGAATGCCCGCCAGCCAATGGAACACAACTGGCCGAGACCTTGCCGGGCATCGTCCGGCAGGGGGAAAGCGTCCTCTTTGACTGCCTGAGCCTCTGGGTGGCCGGGCTTATGGCGCATGACGCCGCGCCGCCGGATTTTTCGCAGCAGTTGGAAAAACTGCTGGCCGCCCTTCAGGCCCTGCCCTGCCCTGTCCTTGTTGTGAGCACGGAGGTCGGTATGGGCCTGGTTCCGGACAGGGCCAGCGGCCGGGCATTCAGGGATATGGTCGGACTGGCCGCCCAGCGCATCGCAAGAACAGCCGATACCGCCGTTCTTATGGTAAGCGGGCTTCCCCTGGTGCTCAAAGGCAATCTTCCCGCGAACTTTCCCTATTGATACCAGGCATTTGCTATTTGCACCTCCCTTTTTCAGCATAACCGCCCGTTGAAAAGGGGCATTTGCCCAAGGGCCATTGATCCATACTTTCGCTATCGGAGATCTTTTCATGACCATCAGCAAACCAGGAGAGTATATTACCGCCAGATGCGGCCGCTGTGACGATATTACCGGCCATGTAGTCATGCTGGTACTGGATGGTATAATTACAAAAGTCGAATGCAAGGCCTGCGGCAGCGTGCACAAATACCGGCAGGCCAAAAGCCCGCCCAAAACCGGCGAACGGAAAACATCCGTCCGCAAGGTGCGTTCCGGCGAATCACGGGAACAGGCGCGTGAGATTTCCTCGCCGGCCACGGGAAGCGGGCAGCGGCGGGCAACGCAAAAAAGCGCCGCCGCGCCGAGGCGTTCTTCCGCCGCCAAGCTGGAGTTGGCCTGGCAGGAGGCCATGCTGCGGCACAGCGGCGAAGAAGCGCTGCCCTATTCAATGCAGGGCGATTTTCAGGTCGGCTCACTTATCGAACACTCTCTGTTCGGCAAAGGCGAGGTGATCAAGGTCACCGCGCCGGACAAGATGGAAGTGCTGTTTCAGGAAGGGGTCAAGGTCCTGCGCTGCAAACTTTCCTGAACAAGGGGGAAAAGCCCTTCATGCGGATACTGATCACCGGCGGCTGCGGCTTCATAGGCAGCAACTTCATCCGGCTGTTGCTACACAGTGACAGCGGCGCCATGGTATACAACGTCGACAAACTCACCTATGCCGGCAACCCGGCAAACCTGGATGATGTCTCGGCGGCGTTCAAGGAGCGTTACCGGCTCATACGGGCGGATATCGCCGACGCGGCCGCCATGGGGCGTCTTTTTCGTGAAGCGTGCTTTGACGCGGTGGTCAACTTTGCCGCCGAAAGCCATGTGGACAGATCCATCGTGGACAGCGCCCCTTTCATCCATACCAATATTCTCGGCACGCAGACCCTGCTCTCCCTGACCCGGGAGCACGGGGTCGGCCGTTTTGTGCATATCTCCACGGATGAAGTTTACGGCTCCCTTCCCCTGGAGCAAAAAAACAGGGCCTTCAAGGAAAGCGACCCGCTGGAGCCCAACAGCCCCTACTCCGCTTCCAAGGCCTCGGCTGATCTTTTGTGCCGGGCCTGGCATGAAACTTACGGCTTTCCCGCAATCATAACCCGCTGCTCCAACAACTACGGCCCCTGCCAGTTTCCGGAAAAACTCATTCCCTTCATGTATGCCCGGGCCTGCGCAAACGAGCCGCTGCCCGTATATGGCGACGGCAAAAACGTCCGGGACTGGATCCATGTGGAAGACCATTGCAAGGGCGTACTGCTGGCCTTGCAAAAAGGGCGCCCCGGGGCGGTATATAACTTCGGCGGCAATGCCGAGCGCAGCAACCTTGATGTGGTGCGCGCCATTTTGAGCTATTGCGGCAAGAATGATTCTTTGATCCGCCACGTAAAGGATCGCCCCGGGCACGACCGGCGTTACGCCATGGACTATTCGCGCGCGGCCGAAGAGCTCGGCTTCGCCCCCTCCCGAGACTTTGAACAGGGCCTGACCGCAACCCTGGACTGGTATGCCCGTAACCGAGGCTGGACGGAACATATCACTTCCGGCGCTTACCTGAACTTTTTGCAGGACTGGTACGGAGAACGACTATGACAACAGCGCAAAAAGCCCTGGTCCTCGGCGGCGCTACGGGCCTGGTGGGACAGGCCCTGGCGGAGGTGTTGCTGGCTTCCAACTGGAAGGTGCGCAGCGCCGGGCGGGCCGACCTTGATTTTGCCGCCAATGACGCCGCCCAGAGGCTTGAAGCCCTGCTGGACAGCGCAAGGCCTGACTGCGTTTTCAACGCGATCGGCTACACGCAGGTGGACGCGGCCGAAGAAGACGAGGAAGCCGCCACCCTGATGAACCGCACACTGCCGGCCATGCTCGGACGCATTGTCAAGGAGCGGGGCTGCGCCCTGGTGCATTTCAGCACGGATTTCGTCTTCGACGGAAAAAAGCAGAGCCCCTATACGCCCGAGGACCCCACGAACCCACTGAGCGTATACGGCAGAACCAAGCTGGCCGGAGAAGAGGCCATTCTGGCTCTGGACCTGCCCAAATGTCTGATCATCCGCACAGCCTGGCTTTTCGGACCGGGCCGCAACAATTTCGTTAGCCGCATTCTGGAACTGTGCCGCGCAAAAGGCAGCATCAATGTGGTCCACGACCAGATCGGCTCGCCGACCTATACCCTGGATCTTGCCCAGTATAGCTTGAAGCTGCTGGAAAGCGGCTCTTCCGGGCTCTTTCACATTGTCAATTCCGGGCAGGCCCGCTGGGTGGAACTGGCGGATGAGGCCGTGGACCTTGCCGGCCTCGAATGCACCGTCAATGCCGTGCCCTCGGCGGCCTATCCGCAAAAGGCCGAACGCCCGGCCTATTCCGTGCTTGACTGCAGCGCCCTGACCAAGGCCACGGGCATCAGCCCCAGGCCCTGGCCCCAGGCCCTGCGGGAATTTATTTTCCGGGAGTTTTCGGCCGCGGATCCTGCCCCATGAACCCGGCGCCAATCTGGATCAATACCGGAGAACTATCCGGCGACATGCACGGAGCCGCCCTGTTGCGCGCTCTGCAGCAGCGGGAGCCCGAGCTTCGCTCCGTGGGCATGGGCGGGGTACATCTGGCCGCTGCCGGCATGGACACCCTGTTCCGGATTGAGGACCTGTCCGTCATGGGGGTGAGCGAGGTCATGGCCCGCCTGCCGCAGATTCTCGGCCTGCTCTCGGCGATCAAAAAATCCCTCGCCGTTGTCCGGCCCAGAGCCCTTGTGGTCATAGACGCCCCGTCATTTCACTTCCGGCTCATCCGGGCGGCCCGCTCGCTCGGCATTCCGGTCTACTACTACATCAGCCCCAAAGCCTGGGCCTGGCGCGAGAAACGCGCCGAGTTCATCAAAAATAACGTTCGCCGCCTGATCTCCATCCTTCCCTTTGAGGTGGATTTTTACCGTCGTTTCAACATGGAAATAGACTATGTGGGCAACCCGCTGGTGGACATGGTGGACTACCAGGCCATCCGGCATATCCGGCCCGTGCCTGGGCGCATCGGCCTGCTTCCGGGCAGCCGGAAAAAGGAAATAAGCTCCCTGCTGCCGCAGTTTGGCGGCGCCGCCCGCATATTGCGCGCAAAGCTGCCCCACCTGCATTTTGCCTGCCTGCGCGCGCCCGGCTTCAGCGAGGACTATCTGCGCTCCTACTGGCCCGAGGATGTGCCCCTGGAACTGCTTGAGCCCGGGCAGCGCTGGCAGGAGATGCGCCGTTGCGAAATGCTCATTGCCGCATCGGGCACGGTCACCCTGGAAAGCGCCATTGCCGGGGTGCCCACCCTTGCCGCGTACAAGGTTTCGCCCCTGACCTACCTTCTGGCGCGTATGATGCTGCGGATACGCTTCATCAGCCTTGCCAACCTCATTCTGGACCGGCAGATCTTCCCCGAGCTTCTGCAAAAGGACTGCGATGCCGGGCCCCTGGCCGAAAGCGCCTTGCGCTGGCTTCTGCCCCCGGACGGAAGCAGGCGTCTGCAAGGCATCCGCGATGAACTGCGCGAACTGCGCGAGCGCCTGGGCCCTCCCGGCGCCGTCGGGCGGGCGGCCGATATTATCATCGCAGATCTAGCGGATTTGCGCAAAACAGAGGCGGCCAAAGGGGCTTAACCCCTTTGACCGCCGAATAGCACAAACTGCCGACCAGTTTTTTGCTGCCCCGGCAGGGGGCAGCATGTTTCTTACGGGCTTCCCAAAGAGGCGGCGCCCTTTTGGCCGCCGAAGGCATCCCAGCGGTACAAGATCCTGGTCACGCCCCTTTGGCCGCCGGAGGCCGCCTGCCGCATCAGGCTTCTTTTTTGACGCCCTTTTTCATGCTCAGGCCGATGCCTTCAAAGATTTCAAAGATGGCAAAGCCGTACCACATGGTATAGATCACATAGAAAATCAGGAAGCCCGCCACCAGGGGAATGTTGTCCACCACGCGCAGGGGCGTGATGTTGTAGAAGTTGTAGCTGGGCTCGATGGCCTTGGTAATGACCGAAGAAACGACCGAGGCTTCATCCACCTGCCCCGCCCGTTGCAGGGGCTTGATCATGCTCGTCAGGGTGTGCCACCAGGTTTTCATCACTTCCCGGCCGTCGGCGCCGCCGTGGCTGGCGGCCACTTCATCAAACTTGTTGTTGTAGGTGGACAGGGAATCCTTGAGGATCATCTGCAGCAAGGGGTAGAGTTCCCCTTTGATTTTCACGGAGCTGCCATTCAGTTCCGCCTGCATGCCCGCCTGGCGCAACAGGGGCACGGCCGCACTGGCCTGGGCCTCTTCCTTGAAAGGCACTTCGATATCGGCGCTCTTGCCCTGCACCCGGGTTGCGGTCACATCGACGCTGTCCTTGTTCTGCAGGGTGGGGTCAAAGAAATTGGACGAACCTTTGGAAAGGGTATTGAAAAGGTGGTCGGCGAATACCAGGCCGTTGCTCTTGCCCGCGCCCTCTTCCTGGGCGGGAAATATGGGCATGAAGAAGAGCACGAAGACCACAAGAAAACTTGCCAGAAGAATGAGCCCGCGAGTAAAGGCTTTTCCATTGCGTATCAGCATGTTAGGCCTCCGCTCTCAGTTTTCCGATGTTGAAGACGAACTTGCTTATGACCCAGGCGCCGAAGATGACCACAACGACCCAGAAGACAATGCCTCCCACGTATTCGATGGTATCCACCACGGCTTTTGACATATCAAGATATTCCAGTTCCACAAGCTTCTTGGGCAAGGTTGTGACGCGGTTGATGAAACCGGCCAGAATGGACACCGCATAGAAACCGCGGATGTGGATGCCCTGCACCACCTTGGTGGTCAGAGCGCCCACCTGGATGCCCACCAGAGAACCTATGAGCATGCCCATGGCCAGGGTGTAGAACACATAACCGTTGACCACGTAGCCGGAAATGGCCGCATAGCCGGCAGTGAAGATAATCTGAAGGATGTCGGTGCCCACGGTGGTCATGGAGGAAACACCAAACACGTATACAAACATGGGGAAGGTCACAAAGCCTCCGCCCACGCCCATGATGGCCGCGAGCAGGCCGACAAAGGCGCCGCCGCAGGCGATGATCCAGCCGGACAGCCGGCGGCCGCCGGGCACCAGGTCCTGGTCAAAGGTGATCATGGGGGGGAGGTTCAGGCTCTGCAGCTTGACGGAAATGCCGGTGCTGCCGGAAGGGCCGCCATGGGCGTCGCCGCCGGAGCCGCCCCGGCTGGACTTGAGGAAGTCAAACAGGGCGTAAAAACCGAGAAAGCCGAGCAATACGGCATAGATGGTGCTGATGAACATTTCCGAAAGCAGCGGGTTGGCGCGGAAAAGCGCCATGTTAACCCAGCCGCCGACGGTTGCGCCCACCACCGAGCCGACCAGAAAGGCCACGGCCAAAGAGCCGGACACGTTGCCGAGCTTTTTGTGCACTGCCGTGCCCATGATGGCCTTGGCGAAAATATGGAACAGGTCCGTGCCCACGGCCAATATGCCCTTGATGCCGGCGGCCATGAGGGCGGGCGTGATGATGAAGCCACCGCCCGCGCCGATGCAGCCGGTGATCAGCCCGGCAATGAGGCCGACGAAAATCGACACGATAAAGATGTTGGTGGAATAAAAGGCCGGGGCATAGGCCTGCTTGCCGCCCAGCATATCCACACCCGCCGCCTGCGCCAGGGTGACGCAGATGATGGGCAGCACCATCAGCCCCAGCAGCATCAGACGTTTTCTGCTGTGGATGATGTTCATGGAGACTTCATAGTCCCATTTGGCGTGCGCCCTGCTCGCCGTCTGCATGAATTCGTAAAGCTGCCGTAATGCTCGCATGTCTTCTCCGTAATGCGTAAAAAGTAATAAGCTGGCTGCCTCTGCCGTCAAAGGCCCGCGGCCAGGCCGCGGCCCGGATAACGAAAGCCGTAATTGCAAAGGCCATACCATAAATAATACATGAAAGATGTTGTATTACAAGAAGTTTTTTTACAAATATCTACATGTCGACCAGTTTACTGTCAGCTTTTTTTACACATGCATAAAAAAGCTGTCACCTGCCCAGCCCCTGCAAATGTCTTTTTCATGGGTCAGGGCTGGATGGCATACCAAGCACCGGGGGGGCTTTGCCCCCTCAGTCTCCCCCAGCAGGGGGCGTTGCCCCCTGCACCCGCGAACATGATCGGGCGGGCGGCCAAAGGGGCATCACACCGCTTTGGCCGCCGGGGCATTTTATGTGTGAGATACGGCTACGCTTTCAAGATAGCCTTGAGATCCTCGTCCGGGGTCGTAATGGGGTGCAGGTCGAACTTTTCCACCAGCACATTCAGCACGTCTTTTGAAAAGAAGGCCGGAATACTCGGCCCGATATAGATGTTTTTAATGCCGAGCGAAAGCAGGGTCAGCAAGATGCACACCGCTTTTTGTTCATACCAGGACAGCACCAGCGTCAGCGGCAAATCGTTCACACCGCAGTTAAAAGCGCCGGCCAGAGCCAGCGCGACCTGAATCGCGCCGTAGGCGTCGTTGCATTGCCCCATATCCAGTATGCGCGGGAAAGGCCCGATGGCCCCCACATCAAGGTCGTTAATGCGGTATTTGCCGCAGGCCAGAGTCAACACGACGCTATCTTGCGGAGTTTGTTTAACGAACTCGGTGTAATAGTTGCGGCCCGGCTTCGCCCCGTCGCATCCTCCAACCAGGAAAAAGTGCTTGATGGCCCCGGCCTTGACCGCATCGATAATGGCCGGCGCGTTATCCAGGACCGTCTGACGGCCAAAGCCCGTGGTCACGACGCTTCCGCCGTTGATGCCGGTAAACTCCTTGTCCTCGCTGTAGCCGCCCAGACGGATGGCGTGTTCGATGAGGGCGCTGAAATCCTTGTGCCCGTTCGGACCGGCTTCAATATGCTTCATGCCGGGATACGCAACCACCGAAGTCGTATATACCTTGTCGCTGTAGCTGTCCCTGACCGGCATCAGGCAGTTGGTCGTATAGAGGATGGGCGCGGGAATGTTCTCGAATTCCTTTTGCTGGTTCTGCCATGCCGTGCCGAAGTTGCCCTTGAGCTGCGTGTATTTTTTCAGTTCGGGATAGCCATGGGCGGGCAGCATTTCGCTGTGGGTGTATATATTGACGCCCTTGCCTTCACTTTGCTCCAGCAGCATTTTCAGATCGTACAGATCATGGCCGGTAACAACGATAAAGGGGCCTTTTTCAATTTTCAGCGGCACCCGGGTCGGCACCGGGTTGCCGTAAGCGCCCGTGTTGGCCCCGTCAAGCAGCGCCATGCACTTGAGGTTCACGCCGCCGAACTCCATCAGAAGCTCGAGCCATTGCTCCACGGAATGCTCTTGCGCAAGGGCGGCCATGCCCTTGACAAGCCAGGCGTCCACTTCCGGATCGCGTTTGCCCAGGGCGCGGGCGTGGTGCGCGTAGGCGGCCATGCCCCGCAGGCCGAAGAGCAGGGTGGAGCGCAGGGAAATAACATTGGCGTCACCGTGAAAAAGCTCCTGCGTGGATAAAACCGGGCTCTGCTGGCCCTTGGATCCTCCGGACATGTCGGAAGCCCCGGCTGCGGCCGGACAGCATGAACCGAGGGATTCTCTTTTCGCCTTTATCGCGGCGCTCATCTTGCCGAGCCGTTCCGCATCAAAACTGACGTTGGTGATGGTGGTGAACAGGCCGTCGCAAACAAGGTCCACGCATTCCTGGCAGAGCATATTTTTGTCGCTCAGAGCTTTTGCCAGAGCGATCATTTCGCAGGTAAGCACATCCTGCTCATGCGCCACGTCCGGTTTTTTGCCGCATACGCCGGACACGGTGCAGCCTGTTCCTTTGGCCGTTTGTTCGCACTGAAAGCAAAACATGTTTTCCATTTTATTTTCTCCTTATGGGATTTTGCAGCCCGTTGAAAAACGGGCTGTGCACGCCGGGACGGCGCGCCGAATAA
>JAJDJN010000046.1 GCA_030267245.1 Desulfovibrio sp. OttesenSCG-928-A18 | reverse complement strand
GCCCACTCAGCTCTCACGTGAGAGCCGCCTACAGCCAACGGGCGATTTGCGGGAGCGGCAGTTGCAGGATGGAGTCGTTGATCTGCGTTCTGGTGGCAACCGCAGCCCCGACCTCGGCCACAACAATGCCTGCGGCGTAATTGGCCAGTTGGCAGGCGTCCAGCAAGCTTATGCCGGCCGCCAGGGCGAGGGCGAGTATGGATATGACCGTGTCGCCGGCGCCGGTGACGTCAAAAACTGCCCGTGCCGAGGTGGGGATGTGGTAGATGTTGTTCCTGTCCTGAAACAGGGCCATGCCCATTTCGCCAAGGGTGGTCAGCAGGTGCCGGCAGTCCAGGCGGTCCATGAACTTTTGCCCGGCGGCTATGATTTCTTCGCGTGTGCGCACCGGCATGTTCACGGATTCGCTTGTTTCCCTGGCGTTGGGCGTCAGCATGCTGACCCCGGAATACAGGGAAAAGTTCATGGGCTTGGGGTCGACAAGCAAGGGGATGCCGCGACCGTCCTCCTCGATTATCCGTAGCAGCCCCAGCATGCAGCTTCGCGTTACAACCCCCTTGCCGTAGTCGGAAACCACCAGCGCGCCGCAGGCGGGCAGGTGTTGGCGAACCCGCTGGAGCAGCGTTTGCGTATGTTCCTCCGGCAGGGGGCTAACTTCCTCCCTGTCAAAGCGCAGCACTTGCTGCTTGCGGGCAAGCACCCGTGTTTTGATGGTTGTGGGCCGCTGCGCCAGGGGCAGAAGGGCGTGCGATATGCCCGATTCCCGCAGGTTTCGCTCCAGTTCCTCACCGGCCTGGTCCTGCCCCCGGATGCCCAGCAAAAGTCCCTTGCCGCCCAGGGCCGCGATATTGCGGGCCACGTTCCCTACCCCGCCAAGCAGGTGGCGCTCACGCTCGACACGCACAACGGGAACAGGAGCCTCAGGCGAAATGCGATCCGCTTCCCCGGTCAGGTACGAGTCAAGCATACAGTCGCCAATGAGCAGCACAGCCGCGCCTTCCAGGGCCGGCAGCAGGGACTGCAGCCGTGAACGCTCCGAATCCTGGGTCACCGCGGGCGTCTGCAACGGCGTGTTCATATCAGCGTCGCCCCTTGGGGGCGCGGTACGTTTTTGGGCCATAGGACTTACTCGGCCTTGGCTTTGATGTTTTCTGCCGCGCTCTCCTGTGCGTCCAGATCCGCAAGCGGGGAAGGGGCATCGGCGGCATGGCTGTCCAAGGCTCTGACCTGACGGTGAGGCAGCGCTTTATCCTGTTTTTGACCCAGGGCATTTTGCTGTTTTCCGCTCAGTGCGGAGTGGTCCTGCGCAAAAAGCTCATCGTGTTCCGCGCCGGATAATGCGTTTTTTGTGTCCCCCGCAATGGCGGCTCGGGATGTGCCCGATACTTCCGCGCGGTCCGCCGCGCCAAGAGCCGGGCTGGAGTTGCCTGCCAGGGCTTCGTGCCCGGCGCCCTGCAGCGCCGCATGCTCTTCGGCTTCAAGTACAAAGGCTGATAGCCTGTTCAACAGCTGCTCCAGCTCTTCCTTGCTGTTGAAGCTGAAACTGATTCTGCCCTTGGCCTCCTTGCCCGTTACTTTTACCGGCACCTGCAGCAAGTCCACAAAACGCTGTTGGATTTCAAGGAGCCTGGCGCTCTGGGGTTTTTTCCGGACCTGTTCCTTGTGCGTTCCGGTGTCTGCTTCAGCGGCGGAGGCGCCAGCGTCCGCATGCCCGCCTTCTTCATTTATGTCGGCGTCCTGTGCGCTTGAGACAGCCGGAGCAGCCAGGGCGGGCATGTCAAAGCTGCCCTTTTCCTTCCAGGCCGCTGCCAGACCTTCAGCCTCGCGAACGGAAAGATTCTTTTCCAGCATCAGCTGCGTGAACAGCTCCATGGCGGTCTTGTCGCTTATGCTGAGTATTGCCCGGGCGTGGCCAGGGCTGATTCTGCCTTCAGCCAGCAAGTCCTGGGTTTTTTCGGGCAGAGCGAGCAGGCGCAGGCTGTTGGCTACAGCGGAGCGGCTTTTGCCGATTTTCTGCGCCAGGACGTCCTGGCTCAGGGCGAACTCCTGCTTTAGGGTTTGCAGGGCGCGGGCTTCTTCAATGGGGTTCAGATCTTCGCGCTGCAGATTCTCTATGAGCCCGGCGAGCAAGGTTTCCTCGTCAGTCAGGGAACGGATGAAGACCGGAACCTCGCGCAGGCCGGCAAGGGAGGCCGCCCGCCAGCGCCGCTCGCCAGCAACGATTTCATATTTGCCAGTTTCGCTGCCGCTCAAGGGGCGAACAAGCAGGGGCTGGAGCAGGCCTTGTGATTTAATGGAATCAGCCAGTTCCCGTAGCGCGGCGTCGTCAAAATTTTTGCGCGGCTGCAACGGGTTGGGGCGGATATCTATCAGAAGCAGACTTTGCGGCTTGCTTTTTTCCCTTGAGTCGGTATTGGCGCGGATAAGGGCGTCAAGCCCCTTTCCCAGACCGGTAGTGTGCAGGGCCATGGATGTCTCCTTGTTTCACGCAACTTTCATGCTACGGTACAATGTTCCGCCCGGTGCAGGGCAAGCTTCCGATGCGCGGAGCGGCCGGGCGGGCTCGCGCCTGGCCGTTGCAGGCAGCCGGCTTGACACTGCCGACGCTACAGGCGATGTACAGGCGAACCGGAGCGGGGCGCTGTGCAGATGCTTGCCAACGCCTTTCTTTTTCCTCTGGCGGTAAAAGCAATTCCGCCACGCAGTTGTTTCACTTTGTTCTTGCCGGAAGGCGCGGTTCTTTTTTGACCCGGGCCTTGCGTCACAGTGGCCGAGGTGTTGGAAGAAACGGCCCCGGCAAGGGCCCCATGCAGAAAATCAGGAGCGCATATGGTGGCATCCACGGATCACATTCTCCCTCTTTACGATAGCAAAGGCGCCTTGCATTCCATCATGCTCAGTGCCGAGCTGTGGAACCGCTACGGGTATCGACTTGAACCTTTGCTGCGGCGCATACTTGAGGATATGGAGCCCAAGGAGCGGGAAGAGCCGCTGCAAGATTGGGAAGACTTCAAGGCCTACTGGGATTTCAAATACCCCATCTGCGCCGATGTCGAGTGCGGCAACTGTGGAGCGCGCACGGAAGACTGGACGCAGGATCCGGCAAAACCATTCAGGCTGAAGAGCGCGCAACTTGGCGGGCTTGCCGTGTTCTCCTGCCGGGCTTGCGGCGCTACGGTTCGGAAAAAGCATTTCAAGGATCACATTTGTTTCGAGTATTCTCTCGGTAACTGCGGCTGCTGAGCCAGGAACGGGCGGAAGCCTGTGCGCCAAAATCTTTTGCCTCTTGGGGCTGCGCCTGCGAAGAGGCGTGGCCCGCGCAATTTTCCGCTCAGGCCTCCTTGCGCGCAGGCTTGCGCAGGACAACTTCCTTGGCCAGGGCAAGATAGGCCTCGGAGCCTTTTGATTTTATATCATAGTTGATTATGGATTTCCCATGGCTGGGCGCTTCCGAGAGGCGTACATTGCGGGGGATCACTGTTTCAAAGAGGTGATCGGGGAAGCACTTTCGGACCTCATTTTTTACCTGCCGGGTCAGTTTATTGCGCATATCGTACATGGTCAGCACAACGCCAAGCAGGGAGAGATTCGTGTTCAGGCGTTTTTTGACCAGTTCGAAGGTATGCAGCAATTTAACAATACCTTCCAGGGCGAAATATTCGCACTGCAGGGGGATAAGCAACTCCCTGGCCGCGCACAGGGCGTTAAGGGTAAGGAGGCCCAGAGAGGGCGGGCAGTCAAAGATGATGTAGTCGAACTTGCCTTCCAGGGTTTTGGCCACCTCCGCGAGATAGTATTCCCGGGCGATTTTATCCACCAGCTCCATTTCAACAGCAACCAGGTCGGTTGACGAGGGCAGCACACTGAGAAAAGGGTTGCTGGTGGGAGCGATGGCAAATTCCGCGCGCTCCGGTTGAAAAAAAACCGGATACAGGTTCAACTCGCCAGGGCTGACATCAAGGCCGCTGGTGGAGTTTGCCTGCGGGTCGCAATCCACAAGAAGGACCTTTTTTTCCATGACCGCCAAAGAAGCTGCCAGATTGATGGCTGTAGTGGTCTTGCCCACGCCGCCTTTTTGGTTTGCTACCGCAATGCTTCTTGCCACAGGAGCCCCTCTGATGGTTTCTGGTTCCCAACGTTTCACGTGAAACGTGTCCCGTGTTTTTTGTTTCTCTTTTGCAAGTTGCTCAGGGCTGAATAATCGGCCAAGCTCCCTTGCGTTGTCAATTTTGTATCAAATGCATTTTAGCGCGTCAACACGATTATAAAAATTCATTGCCAAATCGTTTGTAAAGGGACGTGCTCTTTTGATCGTTGAAGAGGTTTTATCTGGTCAGGAGTATGAGGGTCGGTAACTGGGATGCGGAGGTGGTGGGTTTAGCAAGAGTGTATGGAGGGTGGAAGTGGTGCGAAGCGCTCAAGCATGTTTCACGTGAAACTTGTGACTCGTAGCGGCCGGAAAACTACGGGCTATGACGGGAGCAATCGAGAATGGCTTGAACTCCAGGTCTACATCTGATTGCGCGAAGCGCATATCCTGGATATGGCGGACAGGGGGGGGGCGGCTCTATACGGGCTTCCTTGCTGCGACCCCGCTTGGAAGCCCGTATATTATTGTACCGCGTAAGGTCAGTTGGAGCGACCAGTTGCGGCCCGTAGCGACCAGTTGCGACCAGTCACAGTCGGGCCGCACTTCTCTCCGACGGTGGCCCCGCACGGTGGCCCCGCACGGTAGCGCCGCTGTGACCAGGTTAGCTGGAGGCAGCGGCTGCCGGCAGGGCCGGGAGGGCCGGCAGGCTAGCGTCTGGCCTCAGGCAGAGCTGACGTTGTGATACTCTTTGTACCAGTTTACAAATTGTCTAATGCCGTCGCGCAGTGATGTTTTTGGGGTAAAGCCGACAGCGGCGGCTAGGGGGGCGATGTCGGCGTATGTAGCAGGCACATCGCCGGCTTGCATGGGCAGGTAGTTGATACGTGCTTTTTGTCCCAAAGCTTCTTCAAGGGTGGCAATGAACTCGGCTATGGAAACCGGCGTATTGTTGCCTATGTTGTATACGGCAAAGGGGGCCGAACTGCTGGCCGGATCCGGATGCTGCGCATCCCACTGTTCATTTCGTTCCGGAGGCTGCCACAGCAGTCTGGCTGTGGATTCCACAATATCGTCAATGTGGGTAAAGTCGCGCATCAACTGGCCGTTGTTAAAGACCGGGATGGCCTCGCCGGCCAGTATGGCTTTTGTAAAGATATACAGCGCCATGTCCGGCCGTCCCCAGGGGCCGTAAACCGTAAAGTAGCGCAGTCCAGTGCAGGGCAGGGAAAAAAGATGGCTGTATGCATGGGCCATGAGTTCATTGCTCTTTTTGCTCGCAGCATAAAGACTGACCGGATGATCCACATTCTGGGCAGTGGAAAACGGCATTTGCGTATTCAGCCCGTAAACTGAACTTGAGGAAGCAAAAAGCAGGTGCTGTACCTTGTGCTGCCGGCAGCATTCCAGCAGGTTGGCAAAGCCGACCAGATTGCTCTGTACATAGGATTGCGGGTTTTGCAGGCTGTAGCGCACCCCGGCCTGAGCGGCCAGGTTCAACACATGGCTGAAGCCGAATTCAGCAAACAGATTCTCCATGGCCTCCTTGTCGGCCAGGTCGACTTTTTTAAAAATAAAATTGCTGAAGGAGCTCAGCTCTTGCAGCCTGTCCAGTTTTAATTGTGGGCTGTAGTAGTCGTTCA
Source organism: Desulfovibrio sp. OttesenSCG-928-A18 (assembly GCA_030267245.1). Classification (GTDB taxonomy): domain Bacteria; phylum Desulfobacterota; class Desulfovibrionia; order Desulfovibrionales; family Desulfovibrionaceae; genus Frigididesulfovibrio. The sequence goes on along the minus strand of JAJDJN010000046.1, from coordinate 6,680 downwards.
GGTTGTCAATGCCCACTACCTTGAAGCCCTGACTGGCAAAAAGTTTGCAACTGTGAAAGCCGATAAAGCCGGCCGCGCCCGTGACAAGAATGTGCATGTTCTTCTCTCTGTATTTGCGTTGACAAAAAATATTAATGCCGGACCATTATCAGCAGGGAGCATTCCGGCCCGCGCAAGGGGCCTGATGCACCTTGCCCTGAAGTGCTCTATACAGATCAACCGCCTAAAAAAATACCGGGCAGTCCGGCAAAGGCGGAGCGTAAATATGTTGCCGAACTGTCGAGAATGTCCGCTCCAGCCTGGGGGGTGCCCAAAGGCGGCAACAGCACAAAAAGCATGCCCCGGAGGATCTGCTGGGTAAAGGGGAGCTGCAACTGCAGCGGCAGTCCGGTCATGGCCGTGGCTTCGGGACCGAACATGACCACAGCCCGGGGACGCAGGCGCGCAAGGCCGGCCTGAAACCATACGCTGTCCGACTCCTGGCCCGGTTCCGGACCCGGTTTATGACCAGGTTCCGGCGCGCATGCTGCCTGCGCGCCGGGCGCTGCCGCGCTGGCTGAAGGGCCTGTCGCCTTGCCGTCCTTTTGAGCCTCCAGCGGCTCTGCCTGCAGCGGCCCGCCGGAATCCGGGGCGGGAGCGGGAGGGGCGCTTTGGCTGGCAGGCGCCGGACTATCTTCAACAACAGGCTGCTGCGGCAGGCACAAGGGCCAGAAGCTGCTGCTGCCCTTGGGCAAGCCCAGGGCCTGAATCAAACGTTTCAGGTAATCGGAGCGTTCCCGGCTGCCCGTGCCGGTCAGATCGGCCCCCAATTCGGGGTAAGTCCAGACAATGGGGGCTGGTCGCATTCTTTGGGCCAAGTCTGCCCAAATTCCAGGCCAGGGTTTTCCCCGCGTTTCCGGCAAGTCTTGCGCGCTCCGATCACGTTCTCGTGCCGCTGTGCGCCCTTGCCCGGCCTTTTCCTCCGGCATTGTCATATCACCGAAGGCGCGCGGCGATTTTGGCCTATCAATGGGCCCGGTCGGAGGCCTGCGGGGGGGGCTCTGGGCAGTTCTCGGAGCTGCCGCAGTTGATGCGGCTGCCTCGTCTACGGCGGCAGGCTGGAGACTACAGTCATGGGCGTTGAAACCCAAAGATACGGCATGTTCGGTACTTAGGCCCTCGGGGCCCAGCACGTCGAGCAAAAAAAAGCGAATGCCGGCACTGTGCCACGGGCGCAGGCCTTCGCTCAAAGTTACAGGTGTAATAGCCAATTCAGCAACCTCCAGGCAACTTCCGCCTTATGCAGCAAGGGCCAGTGCTCTTCTTTGCCCTTGCAGTCACAGACAAAGAGCCTGTTGTCCCGCGAGGCAAAGCCGGCGTCTGTGCTGGTGATATTATTGGCGGCCAGCAAGTGCGCCTTTTTGCGCCGCAGCTTTTCGCGGGCTGCCTGCTCAAGATTTGTCGACTCGGCCGCAAAGCCGAGAATTATCTGGTCCGGGCGCGCGGCCGCGCCCAGATCGGCTAGAATATCCGGGTTGGGCGCAAAAGGGATGCTGAGCCCGTCCGCTGCCGCACTCTTTTTGAACTTGCCTTCGCTTTCATAAACAGGGGAAAAGTCTGCTACAGCGGCGGTAAAAATACCGTAATCCGCCTGCGGCCACCATTCTTTTGCCAGCGCGTGCATCTGCCGGGCCGAAAGCACATCGTGCCGCTCCACCCCCCGGGGGAGCCAGGGAACCCCCGGCCCGGCCAGGGCAATGACCCGCGCACCGCGCGCGTATGCCGCGTGCGCAAGGGCCGCGCCCATGCGGCCTGTGGATCGGTTGGTCCAGACCCGGACGGTATCCCAGGCCTCCTGCGTCGGCCCCAGGGTCAGCAGTACCGTTTTGCCCTGCATATCCTGCGGCGACAGGGCCCTGACGCAGGCCGCCAGCAGTTCGTCCAGCCGTTCCAGTCTGCCCTGCCCGTGTTCGCCGCAGGCAACAGGCCCGCTATCCGGGCTGATAAAGCGCGCTCCGTGTTCCGTCAGCAGGGCGATATTGCGCTGCGTTGCCGGGTGCGTCCACATTTTCGGGTTCATGGCCGGAGCAAGCAGCAAAGGGCCCTGAAAGGCCAGGGCCTGCGCGCTGAGCATGTCGTCGGCAAAGCCGCCGGCCAGACGCGCCAGAGTATTGGCGGTGGCCGGCGCTATGAGCATGGTATGGGCCATCTGACCCGGTTCAAGGTGCGCGTACGCCATGTCCGCATCCTGCGCGAACATGTCCTCATATACCCGATAAGCCCCGAGAGCGGAAAAAGAGCGGGAAGTGACAAAACGCCTGGCAGCATCCGTAAGGGTGACGCTTACCTGAACCTCCAGCTTCTGCAAGCCGCGCATCAGCTCGATGGCTTTGTAAGCAGCGACAGAGCCGCAAACTCCGAGGTGGAGTCTGCGGCTCTTGAGGGCTGCAAAAGGATAGGGATAGTCAATCATTTTGTGAGGTTTTGACCTGAAGACTGTTTTGGAGGGGCGGTATAGGGCATCAGTTCCAGGGATGCGGAGTCACCCTCCAGACGGGAGGAGACAAACACGCGCATCTCCGTATAAACCATGCCGTCGGTGATTTGCAGCGCCGCCACTCTGTCCGGTTTTTCAAAAACCAGAACCGATTCCTTGGACCGCAGAAGCGAGCGCAGAGTCCAGCCGGTGTTGGCCATGTTCTTGCGCATTGTGTTCATCAGAGATACCAGATCCACACGCCCTGTAAAGCGTTGTACGCCGCACTTGAGACCGGAAGGCGCAAAGGTGATGAAGGTATCGTTCTTGCTCTCCGACATCTCGTTGGGAATCGGAATATCGGAAAACTCGCCGTAATAATAATTTTCTCCGGGCACAGGCTCCGAAGTGGCAAAGGGATTTTTTACCGACCCGTCAGCGGCGCAGCCGGCGACAAAAAAGACCGTGCAACAGCAGAGTATAACGGAGAGAATAATGCGCATGAAATCCTCCTGTATTTTTCCCAGCCTTGGGTAAAGTTTAGAATAAGTCAAGAGAAAATATGCGCGGCAAGGGAAAAGACCGGCATCAGGTACAAATATATTTGGTATTGCATGCGTAAAATGCCCCCGGCGGCCAAAGGGGCACCGCCCCTTTGGGAACCCCGCCAAAGGGGCTCCGTCCCTTTGGGAACCCTGCCAAAGGGGCTCCGCCCCTTGGAATCCCCGCAAGGGGCATGATGCCCCTTGACCCCCATATGGCGTTCATGTTGCGTGTGTGGGTGAACGCTGTCCGATTGGGAGAGTTTGAGGGGGCAAAGACAGCCTTGGGGCCTGCTTAAAGCGCTGGAGTGCTTTGCCGGGGCGGCGGCAGCCGCAGCAGGCTCACGGCTATGGTGACGGAAGAACATGTCGTCTTTGCAAGCAGCAATAAACTCCCCGCCCCGGCCTGGCGTCCCTGCTCCTGCAAAAAAAAGAAAAAACGCTGCAAGCGGGCCGGGACAGGGCGCGGTTCACCAGTGGTGACACTGGTCTGCTGCAGCATGAACAAGGCGTTTTGGGCCGCGGCCTGCGCCGCGCTTTCGCACACGCCGGGCACCGAAAAGACCTCCATGGCCTTTGGCGACGGCTTTGAAACGGGATAAGCGGCCAGTTCCGCCGCCGAAAAACACCAGAAAGGGACCTCAAGAGCCTTGGCAGCATCCAGCAGGCCCTGCTCATGGCTTTTTGCATCCAGAGAGGCCAAAGCGGCAATGGACCCGGGAGCGAAACGGTGCTCGGAAAAAACTGCGCGCAGCGCGTGCAGAAGCGTTTGCGCGTCAGCGCCTTTTCTGCATCCGATCCCGACAAAGAGCAAAGGCGGCCGCATGAACAGTGTCGAGGGAGGCGTTTCCGGCAAAGCTTTTGTCCGCCAGTCAACGCAGACCGCAAGCGCGCGTTGTCTTGAGTCAAGCAGGCGCTCGCCGGGCGCCGGGCTTTGCCCCTTGCCCGGCTTGAGCAGTTGCGGCCAGCCTTGCACTAGATCCGCAAGCAGGCAGTCGGGATCATCCAGCTGCACACTTTCTTCGGCCAACAGGGCCGCGCTGAGCTCTTTGGCCTTTTCCGCATTGTCAAGAACAAAGCCCCGGTCGCGGGCGATTTCATCCAGGGCCGGCACCAGGGCCATGTCGGTTGCCGTGCTGACCACAGGGCAGGCGCCCAGCAAAGGGGCCAGTTCCCGGGCCAGGGCGTTGGCCTTGCTCTGGTGCCCGCCCAGAAGGCTGACAAGATGGCGGGCCGACTGATCAAGCACAAGAACGGCCGGGTCTTTGTATTTGTCACGCAGAACCGGCGCAATTGCGCGTACGGCAATGCCGCAGGCGCTGATGAACAGGTGCGCGGCATAACGCTCAAAGCACTGGCGCATATGCTCGCCGAGGGACGAAAAAACAGCGCCGCCAGAGCCTTGCGCCAGGGCCGCTTCGGAAAGCTCCCTGGCCAGATGCGCGGGGCTGAAAATAACGCAGGGCAGGATGCCGGCTGTCTTCATGGCCAGATCCATGCCCTGCGGGGTAAAAACATGAACAGCCAGTCTGCTGTTCTCGCCATAGTGCCGATGGAAAAAAGCTTTCATACGCTGCCGCGCTGTGCGGGGGTGAAAGGCCTTGCCCGCTGTCAGCCGCTGAAGGCGGCCGTTGCCTCGATAAAGCCGGCAAACTGCTCGTCCGTGTGCGCAAAGGAGGCCATGGCTGTTTCAAAGGCCGACGGAGCAAGAAAAAAACCCCTGGCGCGCATATGCTGAAAATAGCGCGAATAGCGCTTGGCGTCGCTCTTTTTGGCCGAAGCGAAATCACTCACCGCTTCTGTGCTGAAAAAAATGGTGAACATGCTGGCAAGGCGGGTAATAAAGACCGGGATGCCCCTGGCGGCAAAAGTATGTTCCAGCTCCCGGCAAAGCTCTTCCACCTTGCGCTCAAGGCCCGCGTAATCACTCTGTTTGAGAATGCTCAGGGTGGCCAGCCCGGCCGCCATGGCCAGGGGATTGCCCGAAAGGGTTCCGGCCTGATACACGCCCCCGCTGGGCGCTATGTGCCGCATGAACTCCCTTTTCCCGGCGTAGGCGCCCACCGGCAGCCCGCCGCCGATGATTTTTCCCAGGGTGGTCAGGTCCGGCGTCACGGCAAAGCGCTGCTGTGCGCCGCCGTAAGAAACGCGAAAGCCGGTAATTACCTCGTCAAATACAAGCAGGGCGCCGTGGGTATCGCACAACTGGCGCAGCCCCTGCAAAAAGCCGTCTGCCGCCGGCACCAGGCCCATGTTGCCGGCCGCCGGCTCGACGAATACAGCCGCGATGTCCTTGCCGTGCAGGGTAAAAAGCCTGTTTACGGCCTCAAGGTCGTTATAGGGCGCAACCAGGGTATCAGCCACCACCGCTTCCGGTACGCCCGGGGTGCCGGGGATGGACAAGGTGGCCACGCCGGAGCCGGCGCTTGCCAGAAAAGCGTCGCCGTGGCCGTGGTAGCAGCCTTCAAATTTTACAAGCTTGTTCCGTCCGGTAACGCCTCGGGCCAGACGCAGGGCGCTCATGGTCGCTTCCGTGCCCGAGTTGACCATCCGGACCATATCCATGGCCGGCAAAGCCTCAAGCACGGCCTCGGCCAGGCGTACTTCATCCTCGCACGGGGCGCCGAAGCTTGTGCCCCGGTCCACCGCCCGCTTGATGGCTTCATTCACTTGCGGATGCGCATGCCCGAGAAGCATGGGCCCCCAGGACTGCACAAAATCCACCAGCGTCACGTCGTCAACTGTGCTGATGGTCCCGCCTCTGGCGGATTCTATGAACAAAGGCTCCGCGTCCACGGAAACGCAGGCCCGTACCGGACTGTTCACTCCGCCGGGAACAAGCGCGCTTGCCCGGGCAAAAAGATCTTGCGATCGAGTCATATAAACTTGTCTCCTCGGCTAAAAATAGGTCATGGATATTTTTTTCAACTCGCGCAGGCTCTCCAGCACCGCATACTCCGTCAGGCCGGTGGATTGCCGCAAGGCGGCGATGACCTCTTTGTATTCATCCGGATGCCTGCCGTGGATCATGGTGTACAGCTCATAGGGCCAGTCGGCGGCGTCAGAGGGACGGTAGTAGCAATGGGAAATCAGGGGGTGTTCCGCCGCCTTTGCACCAGCGCGCTCCGCCTCTTCTTCAGACACAATCCAGGCCACCATGGCATTATGCGTAAAGCCGGCCTTCTGATGCTTCAGGCTGGCGCCAAAGCGCCTGATGGCGCCGCTTTGCGCCAGTTCCGAGAGCAGACGCAAGACATCTCCTTCCGTGACGCCGACCTCTTGGGCAATATCAGCATAAGGGGTCAAAGAATCGGGCAGGTTCTTCTGCACGATGCGCAGTATGGCCCGTTCCTGCTCCGTAAACTCGCGCGCGGGGCAATCGGGCGCTGGCGGGGTGTATTTCATGGCAGTTCCACTCCGGGAAAAAAACAGTTTAAAAGCCTTGTAGCGCGCCGGCCAGAGCAATGGACGCATGCCGGGCTACACAGAATATAGCAGGCGTGAAATGCCCCGGCGGGCAAAAAAGCCCGGCTCCTTTGCGATCCCCGCAAGGGGTATTATGTCCCTTGCCCCATATTGGCGGTCCTGTTCGCGGGCGCAGGGGGCCGCAGTCCCAGCCTGGCCGCCCGGGGTGGGCAAGGCCCCGGGGTTTGGACGATACACAGGCTGTGCCGGGAGCGCAA
>JAJDJN010000045.1 GCA_030267245.1 Desulfovibrio sp. OttesenSCG-928-A18 | reverse complement strand
AGGGGGTTGTCTTCGAGTTCTTCCAGGAACTTGTCGGGCCTTTCCTTCTGGTCCGGCACGTCGATTTCCGAATGCACGTATTCGCGGTAGCCGGTGCCGGCCGGGATCAGGCGGCCGACGATGACGTTTTCCTTGAGGCCGCGCAGGGCGTCGGACTTGCCGCGCAGGGCGGCCTCGGTGAGCACCTTGGTGGTCTCCTGGAAGGAGGCGGCGGAGATGAAGCTGGAGGTGGTAAGGGAGGCCTGGGTGATGCCCAGCACCAGCGGTTCGGCCGTGGCCGAGCTTCTGCCTTCGGCAACGGCTCTGGCGTTTTCTTCCTTGAACTCCTGCTTGTCCACCTGCTCGCCGACCAGGAAGCTGGTCATGCCGGGGTCGAGCACCTGCACCTTGCGCAGCATCTGGCGCACGATGACTTCGATGTGTTTATCGTCGATGCCCACGCCCTGGAAGCGGTACACGTCCTGAATTTCGTCCACCAGGTAGGCGGCCAGGTATTTTTCGCCCTTGGTGCGCAGGATGTCGTGCAGTTCGGGGTGGCCTTCGGTGAGCAGTTCGCCCGCCTCGACAAAGTCGCCGTCGCCCACGGTGATGTGTTTGCCTTTGGGCACCAGGTATTCCCTGGCGTCGCCGGCTTCCGGGGTAACGGTGATTTTGCGTTTGCCCTTGGCTTCGCCGGCAAAGGCGACGGTGCCGTCGATTTCCGAAACCACGGCCATGTCTTTGGGCTTGCGCACTTCAAAGAGTTCGGCCACGCGGGGCAGACCGCCCACGATATCCTTGGTCTTGGACGACTCGCGCGGCTTGCGGGCCAGAATGTCGCCGGCCTGTATCCGGTCTCCGTTTCTGACCATGAGCAGCGCGCCCACGGGCAGGGGATAGGTGGCCGGGATGGCTCCGCCGGGGCGGGTTTTCACTTCGCCGTTGTCGTCGCATACGGAGATGGACGGGCGGAAGTTCGTGGTTCTGTATTCGATGATGCTTTGGGTGGACATGTGCGTGGCTTCGTCCACTTTTTCCTGGAAGGTCTTGCCTTCGAGGATGTCCGTGAATTTGATCGTGCCGTCCACTTCGGACACGAAGGGTTCGTTAAAGGGGTCCCATTCCGCGATGAGGGTGCCCTTTTTCACTTCCTGATCTTCCTTGACCACCAGCTTGGAGCCGTTGGGCAGCAGGTATTTTTCCCGTTCGCGTCCCTGCTCGTCCACTATGCTCACCTGGCCGCTCTTGCCGAGCACCATGCTCTGGCCTTCCTTGTTCTGCACGGCCTTGACCCGCGAGAAGATGACCCGGCCCGAGTGCTGGGCCTGGATGTTGGAGCGTTCGATTTCACGCGAGGCCGTGCCGCCGATGTGGAAGGTGCGCATGGTGAGCTGGGTTCCGGGTTCCCCGATGGACTGGGCCGCAATGATGCCCACGGTTTCGCCGATGTTGACCAGGTGCCCGCGGGCCAGGTCGCGGCCGTAGCAGTGGGCGCAGACCCCGCGTTCGGACTGGCAGGTCAGGGCGGAGCGCATGGTCAGGGAGTTGATGCCGGCGTCGTCCAGGGCAGCGGCCACTTTTTCGTCGACCAGGGTGTTGGCCGGGAAGAGCAGGGCGCCGTTTTCCGGGTGAAAGACCGGGTACAGGGTCACGCGGCCGAGGGCGCGTTCGGACAGGCGCATCTTGATGTCGCCGCCCTTGATCAGGTGGCTGAGTTCAATGCCGTCCACAGTGCCGCAGTCGCTTTCACTGACGATGACGTCCTGGACCACGTCCACCAGCCGGCGGGTCAGGTAGCCGGAGTTGGCCGTTTTAAGGGCCGTGTCCGCCAGGCCTTTGCGCGCGCCGTGGGTGGAGTTGAAGTACTGGGACACGTCCAGGCCTTCACGGAAGCTGGAGATGATGGGCGTTTCAATGATTTCACCCGAGGGCTTGGCCATGAGGCCGCGCATGCCGGCGAGCTGCCGCATCTGGTCCTGGTTGCCCCGGGCGCCGGAGGTGGACATCATATAGATGGGGTTGAAGCTCTGGTTCAGTCTTTTTTCGCCGGTCAGGGGGCTGACCACCTCGTCCGAGGATATGGCCCGGATCATTTCGGCTGAAACGTCCTGGGTGGTCTTGGTCCATACGTCCACGACCTTGTTGTATTTTTCGGTGCGGGTGATGATGCCGTCGCGGTACTGTCGCTCAATGTCTTCGACCTCGGCCTTGGCCGTGTCGATCAAGTGTTTTTTGGCGTCCGGAATTTTGAGATCCTTGACGCCGATGGTCACGCCGGCCCTGGTGGCGTATTCATAGCCCAGGTCCTTCAGGCGGTCGCAGAGAATGACCGTGGCCTTGGTGCCCGCGTTGTGGTAGGCGTCGCCCACCAGGCGGGCGATGTTCTTTTTGGTCAGTACGCAGTTCACCAGGTTGAAGGGGATGCCTTCTGGCAGTATGTCGCGCACCAGGATGCGGCCGGGGGTGGTGTCCACCAGTTCCCCGTCAATGCGCACCTTGACCTTGGCGTGCAGGGCCACGGCCCCGGCGTCATAGGCCGCGATGGCCTCCCACGGTCCGCAAAAGACCTTGCCCTCGCCCTTTTCAAAGTCGCGGTCGACGGTCATGTAGTAGAGCCCGAGCACTATGTCCTGGCTGGGCACGATGACCGGGCTGCCGTTGGCCGGCGAGAGGATGTTGTTGGTGCTCATCATGAGCACACGGCATTCGATCTGGGCCTCGATGGACAAGGGCAGGTGCACGGCCATCTGGTCGCCGTCGAAGTCGGCGTTATAGGCGGAGCAGACCAGGGGGTGCAACTGGATGGCCTTGCCTTCCACCAGCAGGGGTTCGAAGGCCTGGATGCCGAGCCTGTGCAGGGTGGGGGCGCGGTTGAGCATGATCGGGTATTCGCGCACCACTTCTTCCAGGATGTCCCAGACCACCAGTTCTTCGCGTTCCACCATCTTTTTGGCGCTTTTGATCGTGGAGGCCAGGCCGCGTTCTTCCAGCTTGGCGTAAATAAAGGGCTTGAACAGCTCAAGGGCCATCTTTTTCGGCAGCCCGCACTGGTGCAGCTTGAGCTTGGGGCCGACCACGATGACGGAGCGGCCGGAGTAGTCCACGCGCTTGCCGAGCAGGTTTTGCCTGAAGCGGCCCTGCTTGCCCTTGATCATGTCGGACAGGGACTTCAGGGGCCTGCCGTTGGTGCCGGTAATCGCTCTGCCCCTGCGTCCGTTGTCGAACAGGGCGTCCACCGCCTCCTGGAGCATGCGCTTTTCGTTGCGGATGATGATGTCCGGGGCGCCGAGCTCCATGAGGCGCTTTAGGCGGTTGTTGCGGTTGATCACCCGGCGGTAGAGGTCGTTGAGGTCCGAGGTGGCGAAGCGTCCGCCGTCCAGGGGCACCAGCGGGCGCAGTTCGGGCGGAATGACCGGGATCACCTCCATGATCATCCATTCGGGCTTGTTGCCGGATTCGAGGAAGGCCTCGACGATCTTCAGGCGCTTGGTGAGCTTCTTTTTCTTGGTCTGGGAGCGGGTGGCCTGGGATTCTTCGCGCAAAGAGGCGCGCAGTTCCTCAAGATTTAGTTCTTCAAGCAGGGAGCGCACGGCCTCGGCGCCCATGCCCACGGTCAGCGCCTCTTCGCCGTAGTGGTCGAGCACTTGCAGGTATTGATCCTCAGAAATGACCTGAAGCTTGGAAAGGTTGGTGGAACCCGGATCAAGCACGATGAAGGAGTCGAAATAAAGCACCTTTTCCAGGTCGGCCATGGTGATGTCCAGGAGAGTGCCGATCTTGGAAGGCAGGGTCTTGAGAAACCAGATGTGGGCCACCGGGGCGGCCAGTTCGATGTGCCCCATGCGTTCGCGCCGCACTTTGGACGCGATGACTTCAACGCCGCATTTTTCACAAACGATGCCCCGGTGCTTCATGCGCTTGTATTTGCCGCAGTTGCACTCGTAGTCTTTGACCGGCCCGAATATCTTGGCGCAGAACAGGCCGTCGCGTTCGGGCTTGAAGGTGCGGTAGTTGATGGTTTCAGGCTTTTTGACCTCGCCGTAGGACCATTCGCGGATGGACTCGGGGGCGGCAATGGAAACCTGAATGGATTTCAGGTTCTTTATGTTGGATACCAGGGCTGAGGAGCCTCTTACGGTAAAAAGATCGTCCAGGGTCATATGCGGTACCTGCCCTTTCTGGTTGTGTGTGCCCGTTGGAGCATTGAAGCTTATCGGAACGTTGAAAAAAGCGCGGGGAGCACTTTTTCAATGCTTTGTCATTCGTCGTCGTCGTTTTCCTGGCCCTGCCCGGCCACGGCGTAGTCTTCATCCGGGGTCAGGCTCATGAGGGGCTCGCTGTCCGCTTCCTGGGCCTCTTCAAAGGCCTCGCGGGCCTCGCGTATGGCCACGCGCTCGGCAACCGGGTCGCTGTGGCCGCTGAGGCTGTCGGCAAAGAAGGGGCTGCGTTTGGGGCGTTTTTTGCCTTCTTCCTGGTGCAGGGTCACGTCCAGGCCCAGGGACATGAGTTCCTTGACCAGCACGTTGAAGGATTCGGGCAGCCCGGCTTCCAGGAAGTTCTCGCCCTTGACGATTTTTTCGTACATCTTGACCCGCCCGGTCACGTCGTCCGACTTGACCGTGAGGAACTCCTGCAGGAGGTAGGCCGCGCCATAGGCTTCCAGGGCCCAGACTTCCATTTCCCCCAGGCGCTGTCCGCCGAACTGGGCCTTGCCGCCCAGGGGCTGTTGCGTGACCAGGGAGTAGGGGCCGGTGGAACGGGCGTGGATTTTTTCGTCCACCAGGTGGTGGAGCTTGAGCATATACATGACGCCCGTGGTCACCCGGTTGCCGAAGGGCTCGCCAGTGCGGCCGTCGTACAGGGTGGTCTTGCCGTCGTCGGGCAGCCCGGCCTTGCCCAGCCAGGCCCAGATTTCCTCTTCGGTGGTGCCGTCAAACACGGGGGTCTTGGTTACGATGCCGTCGCGCAGTTGCTTCACGGCATCGATGAATTCATCGTCGTCAAGGCTGTCGATGAGGCGGGAGGTGGCTTCGTTATCGAACACTTCCCGGACCTGGGAGCGCAGATCGGCCACGGCCGCGCCGAGCATGGCCTTGCTCGAGAGCTGCTCGCCCAGTTCCTTGGCCGCCCAGCCGAGGTGGGTTTCCATGATCTGGCCGATGTTCATCCGCGAGGGCACGCCCAGGGGGTTGAGCACGATGTCCACGGGCCGGCCGTCGGCAAAGAAGGGCATGTCCTCCACGGGCAGGATACAGGACACGACGCCCTTGTTCCCGTGCCGTCCGGCCATTTTGTCGCCCACATTGAGTTTGCGTTTGACCGCCACGTAGACCTTGGCCATCTTGATTACGCCGGGGGGCAGATCGTCGCCCTCGGTCACCTTGCCGCGTTTGGAGTCGTATATGCCCTTGATAAAGGCTATCTGGCGGTCGTAGGACTCCAGGTCCAGGGCGACGGCCTCGTTCACGGCCTTATCCTTGAAAATACCGGCGAATTTTTTGACCGGCACTTCAGCCAGCAACTGCGCCATGTCGGAGGCGGCGATGACGCTGCCCGCTTCAAGCAGGACTTCGCCTTTTTTTCTGCCCGGCACGGGCGAGGCCAGTTCCTTGCCGTCCACCAGGCGGAGCAGGCGCTCGCGGGTGGCGTCGGTCAGGGCTTTTGCGTGGTCTGCTTCCTTGCGGTCCAGGCCGGCCAGTTCAAAGTCCTCGATGTTGCGGGTGCGTTCATCCTTTTCACCCGAACGGCGGTTGAAGACCTTGACTTCGATGACCGTGCCCTCGATGCCCGGCGGCACCTTGAGGGAGGTGTTCTTCACGTCCCTGGCCTTGTCGCCGAAAATGGCGCGCAGGAGCTTTTCTTCCGGGGTGAGCTGGGTTTCGCCCTTGGGGGTGATCTTGCCCACCAGGATGTCGTCGGGCTTGACGTTGGCGCCGATGTGAATGATGCCCGAGGGGTCCAGGTTGCGGAGCATGTCTTCGCCCACGTTGGGTATGTCGCGGGTGATCTCTTCCGGTCCCAGTTTTGTGTCGCGGGCGACCACCTCGAATTCTTCGATATGTACGCTGGTGAAGGTGTCTTCCTTGACGCAGCGTTCGGAAATGAGGATGGAGTCCTCAAAGTTGAAACCGCACCAGGGCATGAAGGCCACGGTGAGGTTTTTGCCGAGGGCCAGTTCGCCGCCCTCAATGCCCGGGCCGTCGGCCAGTACGTCGCCTTTTGTCACCAGTTGCCCGGGAAGACAGGATGGGCGCTGGCCGAAACAGGAGTTCTGGTTGGATTTATGGAACTTTTGCAGCACATAGGAGCGCACGCCGCCGCTTTCGGGGCACAGCTCGGGCTCATAGCTGACAATGATGCGGTCCGCGTCGGCATAGCGCACCACGCCGTCGCCCTCGGCCAGGATACAGGCGCCCGAGTCCTGGGCCACGTCGCGTTCCATGCCCGTGCCCACCAGGGGGCGGGCGCTGCGCAGCAGGGGCACGGCCTGGCGCTGCATGTTGGAGCCCATGAGCGCGCGGTTGGCGTCGTCGTGCTCGAGAAAGGGAATGAGGGCGGCCGAGATGGACACCATCTGGCTCGGGGAGATGTCGATCAGGGTGACGTCCGAGCGCGGGCTGTTCATCACGTCCCCGTGCATGCGGGCGGTGACGAACTCGTCCAGGAGCCGGCCATCCTTGTCCATGACCGCGTTGGCCTGGGCGATGACCTCTTCGGTCTCGCGTGAAGCGTCAAGGTAGACCACCTCGTTGGTGACCTTGCCGTCCAGCACCTTGCGGTAGGGGGTTTCGATAAAGCCGTAGTCGTTGACCCTGGCGTAGGTGGTCAGGGAAACGATGAGGCCGATGTTCGGACCTTCGGGCGTTTCAATGGGGCAGATGCGGCCGTAGTGGGAGGTGTGCACGTCGCGCACCTCAAAGCCCGCGCGTTCGCGGGTAAGGCCGCCGGGGCCGAGGGCGGACAGGCGGCGCTTGTGGGTCACTTCGGACAGGGAGTTGGTCTGGTCCATGAACTGGGAGAGCTGCGAAGTGCCGAAGAACTCCTTGAGCACGGCGGTCACCGGCTTGGGGTTGATCAGGTCGTGGGGCATTAGGGTGCCCACTTCCTGCAGGCTCATGCGCTCCTTGATCGCGCGCTCCATGCGCACAAGGCCGATGCGGTACTGGTTTTCCACCAGTTCGCCCACGGGGCGCACGCGGCGGTTGCCCAAATGGTCGATGTCGTCGGCCGGGCCGTGGGTGTCCTTGAGGTTGGACAGGATCTTGATGGCGGTCAGGATATCGTTGTCCGTAAGCACGCGCAAATCGGCCGGTTCGTTGACTTCCAGGCGCTGGTTGAGCTTGTAGCGGCCCACCGGGGACAGGTCGTAATAGTCCGGGCTGCGGAAGAGGTTGTCAAAGAAGCTGGCCGCTATTTCGGGCGTGGGCGGAGAACTGGGGCGCAGGCGGCGGTAGATCTCCACCTGGGCGCTTTCCTGGTTGGTGGTTTTGTCCATGACCAGGGTGTCGCGGATGGAGGCCGAGGTCTCGCTGCCCTTGGTATGCAGCACGGCCAGGCGTTTGATGCCGGCTTCGCGCAGATTTTCCACCATGGCCTGGGTGATTTCGTCGGCCGCTTCGGCGAGCACTTCGCCCGTGGCCTCGTTCACTATATCCTCGGCCAGATAGAGGCCTTCAATGGACTCGGGCGCAACCGGGATGGCCGCGATGCCGCTGTCGCAGATCTGCTTCCAGGCCCGGCGGGAAATGAGCTTGCCCGCCTTGACCAGCACCGTGCCCTGCTTGTCCGTGATGTCGGCAAAGGCGAGCTCTTTGTGGTAGAGCTCGCGGACCACATCCCAGGTGACCGCGTCGTCCTTTTCCAGGTTGTAGTATTCGAACTTGTAGAAGGTGCGCAGAATGTCCTCGCGGCTCATGCCTATGGCCTTGAACAGCGCGGTGGCCGGCATCTTGCGGCGGCGGTCGATGCGCACGTAGAGGATGTCTTTGTGATCGTAGTCAAAATCCAGCCAGGAGCCGCGCATGGGGATGATGCGGCAGGAGTAGAGCACCTTGCGGCTGGAATGGGTCTTGCCCGCGTCGTGCTCGAATATGATGCCGGGCGAGCGCTGGAGCTGGTTGACGATGACGCGCTCGGTGCCGTTGATGATGAAGGTGCCTTTTTCCGTCATCAGGGGCAGGGTGCCGAAGTAGATGTCCTGCTCCTTGATGTCGCGGATGGTGCGGCTGCCGGTGTCCTCGTCCACGTCGTAGACCACGAGACGAACCTTGATGCGTATGGGGGCTTCATAGGTCAGGCCCTTGCTGATGCATTCGGCCTGATCGTATTTGGGTTCGCCTATCTCGTAGCTGACAAACTCAAGGCTGGCTGTGCGGTTGAAGTCCTCAATGGGAAAAACCGAACGGAAAACGCCTTCCAGGCCCTCCATGGGGCTGCGTTCCGGGGCGCCTTCCTGCAGAAACTTCTTGTAGGAGTCGACTTGCAGGTTGAGCAGGTGGGGAGTGGGAAGGGTGACGTCGATCTTGCCGAATTTTTTGGTAAGCTGGGCCATGAATTTCACCTCGAAAAGGGGGATGCCGGTTTCCTGCTTATCCGAAAAAGGGCGTAGGGCGCAACGGACGCAACGCTGTGGAACAGCGCTGCTTCAAAGGCACAAAAGCGTGGGCTTGGTGTGCGATGCTGCGGCCAGATCCTTTTGGAAGAAAAATGCGAAAGGTGGCGGTTTTCGCATTTTCGGAGTAAAGGTAGGGTGTTGTGTGTTTATGCCCCATAAACGACAAAAGGCCAGGCAGGATCGGGTGGAGTGCCCGCATCCGGCTTGGCTGTCTTTTATCTATGTGCGGCAAGGGGTACAAACAACGTACGGCCCTATTTACAGCAGTGTTTCTAAGTTCTTGCGACAAAGAAAAGTTACATACCCAAAGTTCGGAGTCTTGGCAAGCGTTTTTGAAAAAGATTTTTCAAAAAAAGCGCGGACGGTCGTGCCGCCCGGCTTTTGCGCCTGGCGCAAGGGCCGGGTCAGCTTATGCCTTGGGCCAGAAGAAGAACCAAACCATAGTAGACCGCCGCGCACAGCGCCACGGCGATCAGCAGGCCTTTGGCAAGGGAGCGCGGCTTCATATGGTACTGTCTTTGTTATTGTTCCCTGATATGAACATACAGGGAGCAGTCCATCTCGTTTTCCCAGATCGAGGCCAATTCGCTGTTGCTGTAGGTCACGATTCTGACCGGGGCCGTTCTGCCGTCCACAAAAACCACGGCCCCGCCGGGCAGCGTGAAGCTGTATCTGTTTTCCATGCCCGCCCTGTCCTCGCGGCTCCGGATCATGTTTTTTCCGCCCAGGCTTTGCCTGTATTCCCTGGCAAAGGCCAGGACGCCCGCATCGCTTTGGTCCGCGATCTCCCTGACCGTGGCGGTGACGCTGCGTTTCCCGTCCGGGGAGGAGAAAGTGACGCCGCCGTCCCTTTCCGTCACTGTCCACCGCTCCGGGATTAAAGCCTCGAATGTTATGCCCGTATATTCCCGGGTTTCAAGAGATTCATCCTCCCGCTCTTCAGCGGAGTCCATGCCCTTTAAAGGGGCGGGCGTCACAAAGGCGAGCCAGTCCCGGATGTTTTGCGAGGCAAGGGCTCGGGCTATGGCGCTCAGGTCTGGCATTTCGTCTTTGCCCCAATAGGGGGAGCTGTTCGGGGAATCAGTAAAGCCCTTGCGGAGGGCTTCAAGCTCGGTTGCGTCGCGCGTTATTTCCACTGAGGACAGTATGCCGGACAGCTCCGGGCATTGGCCTCTGGTTTCCAGCCAGAATGCCGTTTCACCGGAAAGGCTGAACCAGCCGCGCGAATCGTCGTTGATGAAGAAGTAGCCCGGGCCCCTGTCCGCCTCCCGGTAGGTGGCAATGTCGTCATGCAGCACGAGCAGCGCCTCGTCCGGGGCTTCATAGCGTTTGAGGGTGGCCATCACGGCGCAGCTTTCGTCCGGCGACTCCGACAGCCAGAAATAGCCGAAATTTGAACTTGAAGACCACCCTCCAGGTATTTTCGCCTTGAGATAAAAGGCGAAAAGTTCTTTTCCTTCTCGGGCCGCCCCCTCGGCGGCCGCGGCGGAAAAGGACGGCAATGCGGCGCATAAGAAGGCCGCCAGGGCGAAAAACAGACGAAAACGGGCCATGTCCAACTCCTGTTCCGGCTTCGGGACACAAGGTTACAAGAAGGACACACCGCCCCGCATGGAGTTGCAGGGGAGATGCTATTTCAGAATATCCATGAACTTTGCCATTGGCGAGGCGGAACAGATCTGCTCAAGCCCTGCGAGGCCGGCTTGCATGGGGTCGGTATCGAACACCATGTTGCCGGTCTTGGCCGAGACATAGCCGTCAAGCCACGCATAGAACTTGAGCATGTCGTCTTCGTCCAGCTCCAGGATCTGGGAGCAGGTGGCCTTGTTGATGTCTATTTTGGCGGCATTGGCGTTTACGGGCAGGATACAGCAAAAAACAACGAGGCAGAACACTGCGAACAGCTTTTTCATGATGCGGGTTCTCCTTGGCAAAAGTGGAGTACACTCCCTGCATAAAAAGGCTTTATTTCTTGGGTAGAGAAGAAAATTGCTCGTTGGGCCAACGGAGAGATAAGCCCCGGAAAAGATATACGTTAATAAAAAAATTCAGAGCTTTTGTCAATTGGTTCACTGCAATCGGTTTTACGGCCATCGGCATCGTTTCACTGCCATTGTTCCAGCGCTCTTGCGCGCCTCGGGCGGTTCGTCATGTCGTTTTCCGGCCCGGACCTGGTCCGGGCTTTATTGCTGTGTGGATTTTAGTCCGGCTTGCAATCCGGGCGACATGTCGTATACTTATGGGGAGAGCTGTGAAAGGCGTACGGCTTTATGTGGACAAGTACGCCGGAACATGGCACTGATGCTTTCCGACGCATGCCTGTGACAGGCGTACTGGCATGCGCCGCCACCCGATGGGGGCGCACTGGTTTCGACGGGGATGTGAAAGCCGTCAACCGCGGGCCGAGGCGCCGCTGGCCTCGTAAAAAGCGGCAACAAAAGTAATTGGCAACGATTACGAATACGCCTACGCTGCTTAATTAGCAGCGCCGCCATAAGCGTTGACGCCTGATAGGCGCGTATGACGGACACTTTTTCAGGCTGGCGCCGGATGATGCTTTCCGCTGACGGCGCGAGACTTTTCAGGAAAGCTGGCTGCAAAACGCCCCGGCCGGGAGCCAAGCTTGCAGCAAGAGAATAAACCCGGCCTACGCCCGTAGACGTTCCGGCCAACGCTTCTCGGACGCGAGTTCGATTCTCGCCGCCTCCACCAACTCTCAATCCAGATGGATACAGAAAAAGCCAGAATGCCTTGATAAATAAGGGTTCTGGCTTTTCTGTTTGTCTATATGCATCTGGATAAATCCGTAAACATATACCAGCAATTCTGGTATTTTTGCTGGCATACCCGAACCACCACGGCAAAAAACCGGCCTCGCTTTCTTCATGGCGGCGGGGCTTTGTCATCCAGTTCGGTTCCGTCAGTCTCCACAAAACTCGCGTCCATGCTCTCCACCGAACAGGATATTTGTGTCCTGAACCTTGACTTGCTATCATTTTTAGCTATCATCAGAACATGAACAGCAAGCACAGGAAAACTCTCGCCGCCGTATTTCGTAACCCTGTATCGGGTACGATTGACTGGGCTGATATTGAATCTTTGCTGGTAGCTGCGGGGGCTGAGCTTGTGGAAGGACGAGGTTCACGGGTGCGCTTTGTATGTGGGGATGAAACCGCCACGTTCCACCGTCCACACCCGACAAAAGAAGCGCTGCCCTACCAGGTGAGGGACGCCAGAGCCTTTCTTGAAGCTACAGGAGTAAAGCCATGAGTGCCATGACATATAAAAATTACGCAGCGCGTATTGAGTTCAGCGCGGAGGACGGCCTTTTCGTGGGGCATATCGCCGGGATTAAAGACATCATAGGCTTTCACGGTGAGAGCGTGCAAGAACTGCAAGCGGCCTTTGAGGAGGCGGTAGACGATTACCTGGAAACATGCGAGAAGATCGGCAAGGCTCCTCAGCGCCCGTATTCCGGCAAGGTTATGCTCCGCCTCTCTCCGGAGTTGCATGCAAGGATTGCCATGAAAGCCGAGGCCAGTGGAAAGTCTTTGAACCAGTGGGCCGCCGAGACGTTATCCCATGCTCAGTGATGGGGTCTCACTTTGGAGGACGGACAACCCAGCCAATATGACACCGAAGAAATTTGCTGGTATTTTTGCTGGTACTTTGAAAATATATATTTCACTTATCATGTTATTTCATGGCAATATAATGCATGCTCGGTAGACGCCGCCCCATTTGATAGCCCAACAAGGACTAAGAAAGGTCAAAATCCATTGAAAAATAAGGATTTTGGCCTTTTCTCTTGTCCGGCCC
>JAJDJN010000044.1 GCA_030267245.1 Desulfovibrio sp. OttesenSCG-928-A18 | reverse complement strand
CTGTTCCGGGCGGCGTCCGCAAGGGGCTTCTCATGCAAATAGCACCTTTGCCACCTTTTGCAAGGCTTCTTCCAGAACTTCGTCACTGACCGCATACGAGATGCGAATGCAGCGGTCGTCCCCGAAGGCGGCGCCGGGCACCAGCGCGACACCGGCCTCGGAGAGCAGGAAGGTGCACAGGCAGGTGGAGTCGGGAAAACGCTCCCTGTAATGCCGGTGCACGTCGGGGAAAATGTAAAAGGCCCCGTTCGGCTTCGGGCACACCACATCGGGCCAGGTGGAGACGATGCTCATGGCCAGGTCTCTGCGCCGCTCAAAGGCTTTGCACATTGTTTCCACTTCCTTGAGGTCCGAGGAAAGGGCGGCCACAGCCGCTTTTTGCGCAATGGAGCAGATATTGGAGGTGGATTGCCCCTGCAGGCGGGTCATGGCCTTGATCAGCTCCGGCTGGGCAAGGGTGTAACCCACCCGCCAGCCGGTCATGGAAAAGGTCTTGGCCAGCCCGTTGACGATCACGAAATTTTCCGGGTAGCGCTCCCACCAGGAGCAGAGGCTGAGGGATGGAAGCCCCCCGTATACCAGGCGGTCGTAAATCTCGTCCGAGATTACGATAACGCCTTTGTCAACGGCCCACTGGGCTATGGCGTCCAGCTCCTCCCCGGTATAACAGGCCCCGGTGGGGTTGGAAGGGGAGTTGAGCAGCAAGAGCCGCGTTTTGGGGGTCAGGCTTTTTTCCAGTTCCGCCGGTGTGATCTTGAAGGATTTTTCCGGGGCTGTGGCGATGATCACGGGCTTTGCCCCGGCCAGTTCGACCATGGGCGGGTAGCTGACCCAGTAAGGCGCGGGGATCAGCACATGGTCGCCCGGGTTGAGCATGCATTGGCACAGGGCATAAAGGCAATGTTTGCCGCCGTTGCCCAGAATGATGTTGTCAATGGTGGCGTTGACGCCGTAATAGCGATTGAAGTAGGCGGCGGCGGCTTCGCGCGCTTCGGGCAGCCCCGGCACAGGAGTGTAGCGGGTGAAACCGTCATCCAGGGCTTTTTTTGCCGCCTCGCGGATGAAAACCGGAGTGGGAAAATCCGGCTCGCCGACAGACAGGCTGAGGATGTGCTTGCCCTGGGCTTTGAGCTCCTGGGCTCTGGTACTGACCGCCAGCGTGGCTGAAGGCTTGAGCTGCGACACCCGGTCGGCGAGTTTCATAAAAGCTCCTTGTGCTGGCCGGCGGCGTTAACATGGATATTGCACGAAAATGCCTCCGGCGGCCAAAGGAGCTCAAGCCCCTTTGGAATCCCCGCCAGGGGCTCAAGCTCCTGGACCCGCAAGGGGCAGCATGCCCCTTGACCCCCATATGGTCGGTCCGTCTTTGCGGGTGCGGGAAGGCGTTGCCGCCTTTTTGGCGCGTACCCATTGCAGGGTTGCGACCGCTGTCGCCTGAAGCGCCCCCCGGGGTCTCGTGCGATATGCGGGTTAACCCCGCGCTTTTTGTTTCAGATCCCGGCAAAGGCCCTTTGCCGGAGCAACAACCGGCCTGCGGCCCGGAATCATTGCCGGACCGCAGGCCGTTCTGCATCGTAACGGCGTTTTTTCAAATCAGATCAGGCTTGTGCCTCTTGTCGCGCAAAAACATAAATACACTGTCCGGCCCGAATGTTCCGCCGAAAACTTCAGACCTTCGCCTAGGTGATTTTTATGAAGCGGGCGGGGTGGGAGCTGATTTTTCGGATACAACCTTGGCGAAGCTTTTTACAACGTTCATCCACCAGTCAAAGGTGTCGTCAAGGTTCTTTCTGGTCACGCCAAAGGTGAGGTTGACATCGAATTCGATGACGGGTTCGCCTTCTCTGTCCAGATACACTTTGCCGAAGCGCTTGTCCTTGTTCCAGGTGTTCACGTCGTCAATGGTGAATTTTTTTGTTTCCCAGGACGCGGCGAACTGGATGGTCTTGCATTTTTCGCCCTTGGAGTCGCAGCCGTAGAAGTATACGCCGTACTTGATCCCATCGACCCGTCCGTAGATGATGGGCGTGCCGTTGTCCAGCTTGCTCAGTTCCGCGCTGCCGAAGCCTTTGGCCACATCCAGCAGCACATTGGGATCTTCGGCGGTGACAATGCTCATGTCATCGCCGCCGGAAGTGGCCGCGAATGACTGCACGGGCTGCAGGTGCATAAAGAGAACGCCAAGACAGACGATAAAGGCCAGTTTCAATCTTGTAAGTTTCATGGTCCCTCCTTTGTAGTGTCCGGCACTCTAGCACGGACAATGCGGGCTGTCACCCGCGCCGCTTCACTTATAATATTTGCGCAAATATTCGGGTTGCGGCCCTCAGCCGTAATACTCCTGCAGGCTTTTTACCCTGAGCCCGTGCTGCCTGGCATCGCCTATGGCCAGAGCCATGGCCTTGGCTCCCTCAAGAGTGGTGGAATAAGGCACGCCGTAGAGCAATGTGGCCTGTCTGATGGAACGCGAATCCTGCACCGTGAGCTTGCCCGAAGCGGTGTTCACCACCAGGGCCACCTCGTTGTTCTTGATCAGGTCCACAATATTGGGGCGGCCTTCATAGACCTTGCGTACCCGGGTGGCGGGCACGCCCTCGTCTTCCAGCAGTTTTGCCGTGCCGGAAGTGGCGAGGATTTCAAAACCCTGCTTGTGGAAGAGACGGGCGATGGGCACGGCGCTGGGTTTATCCAGGTCATTGACCGAGATGAAGACCTTGCCCTGGTCCGGCAGACGCTGGCCGCCCGCAAGCTGGCCCTTGTTGAAGGCTTCCTCGAACTTGTCCGCGATGCCCATGACCTCGCCTGTGGAGCGCATTTCCGGTCCCAGCAGGATGTCCACGCCCGGGAAGCGGTTGAAGGGGAACACCGCTTCTTTTACCGAAACATAGCCGCCCTTGCGCCCCTTGGCCGGGTCGAGATCCCGGAGCCTGGCCCCGAGCATGAGCTGGGTGGCCAGGCGCGGCAGGGGCACGCCCGTGGCCTTGGACACAAAAGGAGCGGTGCGCGAGGCCCTGGGGTTGACTTCCAGAATATAGATCTCACCGTCCTTGACCGCGAACTGGATGTTCATGAGCCCGACCACGCGCAGTTCCTTTGCCAGGACTTCGGTCTGCCGCTCTATTTCCCTGATGATCTCCTCGGGCAGGGTATGCGGCGGCAGCACGCAGGCCGAGTCGCCGGAATGCACGCCAGCCTCCTCGATATGCTCCATGATCCCGGCAACATAGGTTTCAGTGCCGTCGGAGAGGGCGTCCACGTCCACTTCAGTGGCGTGTTCCAGGAACTTGTCGATCAGTATCGGATGCTCAGAGGTGCTGTCGCAAAGCTGCTCGTTAAAATAGGCGGAGAGTTGTTCTTCGTCGTACACGATCACCATGGCCCGGCCGCCGAGCACGTATGAGGGGCGCACGACCACGGGGAAGCCGATTTCCCCGGCAGCGGCCATGGCTTCGGTCCTGTTCATGGCAATGGCGTTGGCGGCCTGGCGCAGCTTGAGCTTTTTCAGCAGGGCCTGAAAGCGCTCGCGGTCTTCGGCGCGGTCGATGGAGTCCGGCGAGGTGCCGATGATGGGCACCCCGGCGCGCATCAGGGGTACGGCAAGGTTCAGGGGGGTCTGGCCACCGAACTGAACGATGACGCCCTCGGGCTTTTCCCTTTCCACTATGTTCATGACGTCTTCAAAGGTCAGGGGCTCGAAATAGAGCCTGTCCGAGGTGTCAAAGTCGGTGGAAACGGTTTCCGGGTTGGAGTTGACCATGATCGAAGTATAGCCGGACTCGCGCAGGGCGTAGGAGGCATGGCAGCAACAGTAGTCGAATTCGATGCCCTGGCCGATGCGGTTGGGCCCGCCGCCCAGGATGATCACCTTTTTATCGCCCTCGGCAAAGGCCACGCCCTTGCCCTGACGGTAGCTGGAGTAATAGTAGGAGTCGGAGTCTCCGGATTTGCCGCCGTAAGTTTCAACCGCCTCGGATTCGGGCAGGATGTCGAGGTCCTTGCGCAGCTTGCGCACGTCAAGCATGGGCCGCTTCCACATTTCGGCCAGTTGGGCGTCGGAAAAGCCCATGACCTTGGCCCGTTGCATGAGCTGCTTGAGCTCCGGGTTGTCGGCGGTCATGGCGTTGGCCAGGGCAAAATCCCTGATCTCCTTTTCCATGTCCACAATTTCCTTGAGTTCGTTGAGAAACCAGGGATCAATGGCGGTAGCGGCGTAAATTTCCTCCAGGCTCATGCCGATGAGCATGGCTTTGCGCAGGGCGAATATCCGCTTGGAGTTGGGGGTTGTAAGAAGGGGCAGCAGCTCCTTTTTTTCCGGCAGCTTGCCGCGAAAGTCCGAGCCCCATCCGGCCGCGCCCACTTCAAGGGAGCGCAGGCCTTTTTGCAGGGCCTCCTTGAAGTTGGCGCCCAGGCTCATGGTTTCGCCGACGCTTTTCATGGAGGTGGTCAGTTCGTCCCTGGCGCCGGGGAATTTTTCAAAGGTGAAGCGGGGCACCTTGACGACCACGTAGTCGATTTCCCCTGTATAGTCGGCAAGGGTCCTGCCCTTTGTTCCGTCCTGGATTTCATCCAGGCTGTAGCCCACGGCCAGCTTGGCCGCCACCCTGGCTATGGGAAAGCCAGTGGCCTTGGAGGCCAGGGCGGAGGAGCGCGACACGCGCGGGTTCATCTCGATGACCACCAGTTCGCCGTCAACAGGGTTCATGGCGAACTGGATATTGGCCCCGCCCACCATGTCCACAGCCCTGATGATGCTTTCCGAAGCCTTGATCACATAGTCGAGTTCGGCCCGGCTCAGGCTCATGGCCGGAGCGATGGCAATGGAGTCGCCGGTGTGCACGCCCATGGCGTCGAAGTTTTCAATGGAGCAGATGATGATGCACTTGTCCTTGCGGTCGCGCATGATCTCTATCTCTATTTCCTTCCAGCCGAGCACGCTCTGCTCCACGAGCAGTTCGCTCTTCATGCTTGCAGCAAGCCCGGCCGCGCCCATGTTTTCCAGGTCTTCCATGTTGTAGGCCACGCCGCCGCCGGCGCCGCCAAGGGTGAAGGCCGGGCGCAGGATGATGGGAAAGGGGATGATTTTAGTTGCCGCGCGCAGCTCATCAAGGTTGTGCACAATGACCGAGGCGGGCATTTTGAGCTTGATGCTCTCCATGCAGGCGCGGAAGAGCTCGCGGCTTTCGGCCGTGGCAATGGCCCGGCTGTCGGCGCCGAGCATTTCCACGCCGCATTCGGCAAGCACGCCTTTTTCCGCCAGGCGCAGGGAGGTGTTCAGGCCCGTCTGGCCGCCCATGGTCGGCAGCAGGGCGTCGGGGCGCTCGCGCCGGAGGATGGCTTCAACGGTTTCCAGTTCAATGGGTTCGATATAGGTGCGATCGGCCAGTCCCGGATCGGTCATGATGGTGGCCGGGTTCGAGTTCACCAGGATGACCTCGTAGCCCTCCTCCTTGAGGGCCTTGACAGCCTGGGTGCCGGAATAGTCGAATTCACAGGCCTGCCCGATGACAATGGGGCCGGAGCCGATAACCATGATGCGCTTGAGATCAGAACGTCTTGGCATGGGGTACCCTTTGGCTGAGAGTTGCGGCGGAGCGTGGTGCCGGGTCGCGCTCAAAAAAAAGCGGAAAGGTGAGGCACTCTTTCCGCTTTTATCTGGCTCTGGGCCGTATAGACACTATTTTTTGCATGCGCGGCCTGCGTTCAGGCGATGTTTCGGACGCGTTCGGCGCGTCCCGTGACTCATGAACAGCCCCATATAGATCAGAAACGTCGCCTTGGCAAGGCCGTTTCAGTCCGTAATCGCCACGCGCAAGTTCGCGGCCCGCGCGGGGCCGGTGGCTCCCGCCTACTGCGCGGGCGGGCTGTATGTGCTTTCCAGAGGCAGATCCTCCGGCTTAATTCTGCGAAATGAAGTCACGGTCAGGGGGGGGACCGGCTCAAAAACAAGACTGAAGCTGCCAGAATACTCCAAAAAGCGCAGAAAGTTATCCCTGACCGCGTCCACAGGCTTGCCCGTCGGGGCGCCGGCGCTCATGCGCAAAATCTGTACCGCCAGCGCACGCATCTGTTCCTTTTGTCCGGGCAGGCTTTCAGCGGTGATGCCACGGTTGTTCACAATAGCCGCCAGAGCAAAGCCAAGATCAAGCAGGCCGTGGTCGCTGATCGAAAAACGCAGTTCGTTCAGGGCCAGGGTATTGGCGTCTATGGGGAAGAGGTCAACGGGCGTGTAGATGCTTTTGCCAGAAAAACGCGCCAGCAGGCTTATGTCGGCAAGGTCTGAGCTTCTGGTCGCCAGTTCATAACTGATGCTGGCCTGCTCGTTTTGTGCATCAAGCTGAACGGCGAAGCTGCCGTCAAATTGCAGCAATGTGTTCGGTATGACATTTTGCGCGCCTTGCGGGTCAGACAGGACTTTGAGCAGAGTGTAGGTAAATATTCCAACCCCCTTCGCGTCGAAGGAGGCATTTATCGTACCCGAAGCCGTGGTAAGATTAATCAGCAGCTCCCCAATTTTGAACAGCTCTTTTCCATCCATGGTCAGGGCGGCATCGCGCATACGCCAGTCCCGAATGCTGTACCCGGCCTTCATAATACGCCAGGCATCCGCATTGCTCATAGCGAAGGTGGAGGACCCAAGGTTTATGACCTCCTGCAGGGCCTTGTCCGATATGTCCATTTCGCCCTGAATGCTGCGGGCGGAAAAACGTATTTCCTCGCCTGTATTGTCCCCGGCGGACAGGACTATGTCGCGCACATCGAAACCGCCGATAGAAGAATTGTCAGTTATATCGAAACTGAATGAGCCCACAGACAGTTTCTGGCGTGGTTGCCGCATATTGCCGGTATCCGCCTTAAAGCCGTGGATCTCCATGCGTTCAAAGCCCAAAGCGGTCAGCAACTCGAAGGAATCCAAAGAAGACGGGCTTATTGCCTGCTTGTCCGTAAAAATGGCGGGCGGGGCCGAAAAACCGATCAGGCTTATCTTGCCGAAATGGGCGTATGGCCTGTCCGGCACAGCCTCGCCAGTCCCGCTTGCGGCCATATCATAGCGCAGGTTCTGAATTTCCATTGCTTGCCATGGGGGCGCGCTTTGTCCGGTCTCGGCCGCGTCCATGTTCAGACCCCGGATGATGAAACGGTCAAAGGTCATGGCGTCATCCGTACCGAGGATGTTTGAGACCGTGCGGCGGTGGTTAAACAGCACCACATCATCGTTGAACATGGAGACTGTGATCTTTTCTTTGATCTCTCCGCCCAGAAGATACTCCAGAGCGGCGCGGGCCTTTTTTTCACGCTGGTTGAGCAGGCTGTAATAACCTATGCCCGAAGCAATGACCAACAGGGCCACTATGATCAAAAGCCGTTTGTTTACACGCATGCCGCCATCTCCTTCATATGTCTGTACTGCAAATCCACACAGCCGTTGTACAGGCGCTTCCCCTTGCGCTGCCACAAGTGCCGGCCGCAAAATTTGCGGGTCCAGGGGGCCACGCCCCCTGGCGGGGTCCCAAGGGGCAGCGCCCCTTGGCGATGATTCCAAGGGGCAGCGCCCCTTGGCGGCGATTCCAAGGGGCAACGCCCCTTGGCGATGATTCCAAAGGGACGGCGCCCTTTGACCGCCGGAGGCATAGTCCGCCCCGCACAGCCCGCCGCCTACGGCCCGGGCGGGGTGTAGCCGCTTTGGGCTGGCAGCCTGTCAAAAAAGCGCCTGTCGCTGAAGAGTTCATCAAGGGGGATGGACTCACTCGGGGCCAGGGTAAAGTTGAAGCCGCCGGAATATTCCAGGAAGCGCAGCCAGTGTTCCATGGCCGTGGCCATGGCTGTGCCCGGACCTATGGAACTGCCGTGCATGTCCCGCACAAAGGCCCGGCGCAGATCATCCTTCTTTTTCGGCAGGGCGTCCGGGGGGCCGTAGCGATTTTGATCCAGGGCCTGCAGGGTAAAGAACAGATCGAGCAGGCCCTTGTCCGTGATGGAAAAGCGCAGTTCGTCCAGAACCAGGGTCATGCTGTCGAACTGGATGATGTCATCGGGGCTGTCCGACCTTTTGCCGGAGAGGCGCAGCAGTATCCGCATATCGCCAAGCTCGGGGCCGTGGACCTCCTCCTCGTGGAATACGCGGGTCTGTCCGTCCTCCATTTCCGTGCGAAAGACAAACTTGCCGTCCAGGCGCAGGAGGGTGTTTTCGAGCTGTTTCTGCAGTGATTCCGAATCATAAAACAAATAGCACAGGCTGTGCGCGAAAAGACCGAAGCCCCGGGTGTCGGCGCTAACATCAAGCTTGCCCGCCCCCAGGTCCAGGTTCAGCGACAGATCTTCGGCCCGCAGCAGTTCCTTGTCGTTCAGGGCAAGGCCGAGTCCCTGCATGCGCCAGTCCTTCAGGGTGACGCCGGTGGCCAAAAGGCTCAGTAATTCGTCGTCGCTCAGGATGCCCGAACTGTGCTCCGTGAGTTGCAGCACATCCCACAAGCCCCTGGCCGAGAGGATCGCTTCGCCCTGAAAACGGCTGATTGAAAAGCGCAGGGTCTTTTTTTTCTTGACCGGGGTTTCAAGTACCGTGTCGCGCAGGTCAAAGCGGCCGCTGGAGATCATGCTCCCAGCTTCGAAGCTGAAGGCGGCCACACGGGCTTTTGCATCCGGCAGTTCGCGGTCGAAATACATTTCAAGGTCTTTGCCTTCGCAGCGCTCCCAGTGCAATGAAAGCAGAAAGGCAAGGAAATCCTCGGAGCGCATACCGTTCTTACGCGCCGCCGCAAGGGCGGACGGCTGGGCCGAGAACCCGCGTATGCGCACATCCGCGTAGCTTATCCTTGAATAGCCCAGCAGGAGTTCGCCTTCTTCATCCAAGTCGAAGCTCAGATTCCGCGCTTCCAGTTCCTGAAACAGGGGCGCGGCCCCTTCGGCCTCGGCGGCCCGGGTGTTCAGCCCCTTGAAGCTCAGGCTGTCGGCGGACAGGGCGACATGAAGCTCGGGCAGCAGCTCAATCGTGCCGCTGACCGAACGCAGCACCACGTCGTTGCTGAACAGGGCGGCGTCGATCTCCCCCACGGTCAGGCTGCCGGGGATGTCGGCCAGAAAGGCACGTACCGCCTTTTCCTTCTGCCCGCTCAGGGTGTGGTAGCCCACGGCCGAAGCAACAAGCAGCAGAGCCGCGACAATGCAAATGGCTTTGCTCGTTCGCATGGATGAAACCCCTTGCGCTTATACTGCGTCAGGCCCTGAAATGCCCGCAGGCAAGTTTTGCTCGCCGTTGAGCAGGCATTTCAAGGGTAAGCTTCCCTAACGATTGGCCGGAGGGGTATGGCTGCTCTTTATGGGCAGTTGCGCATAGTCGTCGCCCAGGAGCATGAGCTCAATGCCGGTCAGCGGACTGTCCGGATCAAAGCGCAGGCTGAAGCTGCCGGAGCCGGCGACAAAGCGGATGAAGTTCTCCATGGCCGTGTGCCCGGGGCTGCCCTCGGGCATTTTTTCCTGATACCCGCCCAGTTTTTCTATCAGCATGTCGCGCAAATCGTCCGGGCCAAGCTGCTCGTCCCCGGCGGTCAGGCGGTTCAACTGCACCGCCATGGCGGCGAAAATTTGCTCGAGCAGGCCGGTATCGGTCACTTCGAAGCCGAGTTCCTTAAGGCCCACGGTCATGCCGTTAATGGGCACAAGGGCCGTTTCATCGTGGCTGTTGGCGCCGCTGACCGTAGCGGAAAAGTTCCAGCGCGCGAGTTCCTTCAATTCCACCTGCTCTTGATAGATGATGTCTACGCGGTCGTCCTGGATTTCGGTGCGCAGGCTGTTGTTTGAGTTGAACTTGATCTTGATGCCCTTCAGCACATCCGCCAGGGCCTTGTTGTTGCGGCCGAGCATGGCGATGGCCGCCGGCGGGATTGTAAGATCCTGGGTGCGGGTGGAAAAGGCCAGCCTGCCCGTGCCGATATCAAGGCTGAGCAGAAGCTTGTCGATCTCGAGAATGCTGATCTGGTTGAGGTCCAGACGCAGGCCGGAAATGTTGAGATCCTTAAGCCTGTAACCTTCCAGGAGCAGGGCCAGGGCCTCTCCCTCGTCCATGTCCTCGTATGCTTCCGGGTTCAGAAGCATCATGCGGTAGCCCCTTTCCGGGGCCTCAAAGCCTTGGCAGTCGTATTCATCCACGCTCACGCGTACCTGCATGCCTTTTTCGGTCGGTACGCTTATGACGAGGTCCTTGCCGCGTATGTGGCCGATCCTGGTGAAGGAATAGGCGTCGTCTTTTGAACTGGCGCAACGCATCTCCATGCCCGAGTATCGATCGCCCGCCTTGTAGCGCGTATTTTTGCTGACCGAGGCGCCCAATCGCAGGGAAAGGATGAAGTCGGCAAAAGCTTCTGTGCCCGGCTCCTTGCCGGCGGCGGCGGCCAGGGACTGCACATCGGCGGCCAGGCTGTCCATTTGCAGGCTGCCATAGAATATCTCCTGGTAACCCATGAGGGCCAGGCTTTCCGGACTGGTGCGCAAAAGCAGGTTTTCGGCTTCTATGAACTCGACGAGCCTGACCGGTTTGGCGTAGCCGGGTTTTGCCGGCGAGCGCCCGCTGTCCGCGCCTTTTGTTTCAACGCTACGGCTTTTGGGCGCGGCCAGGGCTTCGGGGTGCAGCCCCTTGAGCGTCAGGCGGTCGATGGAGACGGTGATGGGCGAGGCCGGAAAAAAGCTCACCGTGCCGCTGAGCTTGTGCAGGACAACATTCTTGCTGAATGGGCAGGCGTCGATGGACTCGGCCTTGAGACCTCCGGGAATATCCGCCAGGAACTGGCGTACGGCCTTTTCACGCTGATAGGACAGCACAAAATAGGTCCCTGCCACCACAATGAGCACAAGGGCGGCCAGGATGATCTGGCCTTTTCTGGAAGCTGGGGCTGACATGCAGTCTCCTTGGAAAAAGATTCCGGGGGGCGCTTGCTATGTGCGCGGGGCTTGAGCCAAAAAAACATATACCGCGGAAAAATGCAAAAGACTTTATCATGCGCAAAAAGAGTCACAAGCCTCCCGGCAGCGCCGGAGGATGAGCTCTGGCATGTTTTCTGCTTGACAAGCGTCAGCCGGAAAAGGCCGGGAAAATATTTCCGGCGGCCGAAGGGGCTGCACCCCTTTGGAAATCCGGCCGAGGGCACCGCCTTCCGGAGCCCGGACCAAGGTACGCGGCCCGGGCGGCCGTGCATGTACAAGCGGCCTTCGGGCGCTTGCAAGGAGCGAATATGTTATGATGAGTTCATTATTTATAGGGGCCACCGGACTGAAAAGCCACAGTGAGGGGATGAGCGTCATCTCCAACAACCTGGCCAACGTGAACACTGTCGGCTACAAGCAGATGGCCATTCAGTACGCGGACATCATGAGCCAGTATGTCACTGCCGCGTCCGCCAATATGACCAACTGCAACCAGAAGGGCATGGGTTCCGTGCCCGTGGACAACCGCACCCTGTTCACCCAGGGCGGGCTGGAAAAAGGCTCCGCCGCCACGGACCTGTGCATCAACGGCAAGGGCTTCTTCGGCGTAAGCAAGAACGGGCAGACCCACTACACAAGGGCCGGCAACTTCCGCTTTACCAAGGAGGGCGAACTGCTCGACCCCAACGGCTGGAACCTCCTGGGCCACGCCATTGTCAACGGGCAGGAAGAAGGCGCCGCCACCCCCGTTATTCTGGACATGGGCGAGAAAGGCGTGGGCTATATGCCGCCCAGGGCGACAACTGTGCTTACCGCCGTGTCGCAACTGGGCGGTGTACAGGACAGCGTTACAGATCAGGCCAATCCCTTTTTCAGCATGGCCAGTTCCTGGAACGGCACCGTCTCGCCCCCGCTGGACGGCTACAGCTACGGCGAAAATTTCCAGTTTTACGATTCCGAAGGCGTACTCAGAAACGGGACCATCTATTACGACCGGGCCGGAAGCACGGGCGGCCTGACGGCCATGGAATACCTTGTGGCCATGAATCCGTCCGAAGACGCTTCCGGCCTGGCCAAAAGCAACGCGGCCGGCCTGCTCATGGCCGGCACCATCACCTTTGCCTCCAGCGGCGAAATAGTGAACCTGACGGCCTTTTCACCGCCCGCGAGCGGCGACCCGACGGATTTGTCCGCCTGGACCGCCGCGCCCATGCAGGACGGGCTGCCGGTCTTTAGCGCGCAACCGTCTGGCGCAAAGGCGCAGGGCATCGGCTTCAACATAGGCTTCAAACAGCCCAATGGCAACTCCAGTCCGGCCACGGCCGCCGATGCGGCCGCGACCCCGTCCAGCGTCTACGCCATCAACAGCGGCGCGCAGCTTGATTCCAGAGCGTCCAACCTTTACGGCAGTTCGCCGGCCAGCACCTATTCGGCCAATAACGGCTATGAGGCCGGATACCTGCGCGATTTGCAGATCAGCGCCGAAGGCATCGTCAGCGGCGTATACAGCAACAGGCAGACAGACGAGTTGTACCGCATCAGCCTCTATCGCTTTACCAGCGAGGACGGCCTGCGGCACGAAGGCAACAACCACTATTCCGCGACCCCGCAATCGGGCTTGACCGAAGAGGGCGTTCCGGGCAGCGAGAACTTCGGAACCCTGGCCGAATATTCCCTGGAGCAGTCCAACGTGGATTACGCCAGGGAGTTCAGTCTGATGATCATTACCCAGCGCGGCTTTCAGATGAACAGCAAGGTGA
>JAJDJN010000043.1 GCA_030267245.1 Desulfovibrio sp. OttesenSCG-928-A18 | reverse complement strand
AAAGCCGCCTGGGGAACGCCTTTTACCCATGAAGCACGAGTCCAGCCGGATTCTCCCTGAAAATCGTGGACCCTAATCCACTTTGCCCCCCGGGCATCCTGTTGCCGTTCCAGTATCAAAACCGGCTGGTCGGCAAAATGCGGGGAGGGAACCCCGGTGCCGTTGATGACGTCAAAAACAAGGGCTTCCACGGCAAGAACGGCAAACAGCTCTTCCGCCGCGACCCAGCCCCTTTTGCCGTCTTCGGATTCAATGGAAAAATGCCGGATGCGATAAGGGGGAAACGGGGTTTCCACGCTTCTGGAGCCGGTCACACGGACCGGAACACGGCTGGAAAAGACCGCGCCGGAACCGTCGTCCCTGACCGGAACGTCAGCGGGCAGGAAGACCCTCGGCAACTTGTCAAAATACTTGGGAGCACTCATATCGCGCAATATCCAGGCCGCGCCGGCTTTTCCAACAAGGCCGCACAAATGCGCCTTTGCCGGCATATGCGGGCAAGCTTTTTAAGGAAGCGCCGATTGCCCTCTGGCTGCGTCAGGCTCCTCCCGTGCGAAGCAGAGGGCAAAAGACCATTCCATCATTTCCTTGGAGCATTTCAGGGCAAGGATTTGAGGACAAATCCCTGCAGAGCAAATACACTTTTCCAGAGTGAATTTGCTCTGGAAACAGCCCTTACCAGGGGTAGTAGGAAATGAAAGTGTACACCCCGGCCGCGAGGCCGATAACGCTGCAGCCGGCGAACAGGGGGTCCTTGAGGTAGTTGGAACACCAGAGCAGAAAAGCGGACACGACAAACAAAATGGCCGCCCACACGTACTGGACCAGGCCAAGGGCGCCCAGCAGGCTTTCATTGGCCAGCGCCAGCATCCAGAGCCCGCCCATGAAGTAGCCGGCGCTGATGGTGACCAGGGACGATTCGCATTCTTCCCAGAAGCTTCTTGGCTTGGAAAGATAGCGCATGCCAAAAATGATCACGGCGGCCAGCAGATACCAGAAGGGATCCTGGGGAAGCCGGTACAAGGTATATGGAGCTCCGTAAAAGGCTTCCCAACTTTTCAGGCACAGGATCCAGAGACCGGGGGTGGCAAGGCCCAGGGTGAACAAATAGGGCAGGCGGCGGAACAACCCCAGGAGCAGGTACGACGCCGTGATCAGGAGCGGCAGTTGCGTAACCACCATATCCGGAATAAAGGCGCCTCGCAGTTCGGTCAGGGCCGCGACAATGACCAGGGTGACGCCGTGGCCGCCCATCCAGTACAGGGATTTGCCCGCAAAAGATTGCAACTGGCTGCGGGAGGCACGGTAGCCGGCGATGAAAAGAAAAAGGGGGATAAAGGCCAGAAGAGCCGGAATGGCGAGGACTGCCCAGTTAAAACCCAGTTCTGCCTGTTCCATGTGCTACCACCTTGGGAAAGGGTTGCCTTTTCCTGCCAAAACTGCCGTGGTATTCCAAGAAAAAAACCACCGCGCCACAAAGTTCGTCCTTCTTTGTAGCCGTTGCGGTCAATATATGCAAGAGGCAGCATGAGAGGATGGAGGGGCCGAAAGCCAGAGAGGGCATGGGCTTCGGACTGGAGCGGCTTGGCTTTGAAATGCTTTGCCCGCTGTCAAGCAAGCATTTCAAAGCTGAGCCGCTCTAAAAGGAAGCACTGATAATCAGTTCTTCCCAAAAAGATCGGCCCCTGCGGCCGGCGCGTCAGCCGCGCCGCCGCAAGGCCCGGCAAGCTTACAGAGCGGCCCTGGCGGCTGCCAGAACCGCGTCAAAGTTCACCTCGTCGGTCACTTCAGGGACTATTTCGCAGTAGCTTATCCGCCCTTTGGCGTCCACCACCAGCACGGCCCTGGTAAGCAGGCGCAGTTCCTTGATCACCAGCCCGTAAGCCAGACCGAAGGAAAGCTCGTAGTGATCCGAAAGGGTTTCCAGTTGCGTGGCCCCCGCCATGCCGCACCATCTGGCCTGGGCAAAGGGCAGGTCGCAGGAAACCGTCAGGATGCGGACCTTTTCGCCAAGGGCCGCAGCCTCGCTGTTAAAACGCCGGGTCTGCAGATCGCAGACGCCCGTATCCAGTGAGGGCACCACGGAAAATACGCACACCTTGCCCTTGTAGTCGGCCAGACTGCGCGGGGAAAGATCGTTGGCCAGCAGCCTGAAGTCCGGAGCATTGTCGCCCGCTTTTACAGGATTGCCGGAAAGGGTGAATGCATTGCCTTTAAAGGTAATTATGCCTGTACGGTCCATATGTTACGTCCTTTTGTTTGTGGAAGCCAGATTGAGCGGGATAGAGCAAATTCACGTTTAAAATTGTGTCCGCTCTGCAAGGATTTGTCCTCAAACCCTTGCCCTGAAATGCTTGCAGACGAGCTTTGCCCGCCGTTAAGCAAGCATTTCAAGGTAAACGGGTAAATGCCCCCGAGGTCTACACGGCCTTGGCCGAAGCCGCCTGCTGCACCAGACGCTCGCCGGCCGGAGTGGCGATCACCTGCTTGAGGGCGGCCACCACATCCGGGTCATAACTTTCATTCTGCCGTTCGAGAATGCCCACCACCTCTTCCACGGGCAGAGCGGCCCGGTAGGAGCGGGGCTTTGCCATGGCGGTAAAGGCGTTGGCAACGGCCAGAACGCGGGCGTGCATGGAAATGTCCTCACCGGCCAGGCCCTTGGGGTAGCCGCCGCCGTCCAGCCGCTCGTTCATCTGGTAAATGGCCTCCAGCACCGGCAGGTCGAACTCGATATCCTTGAGCACATTGCGCGCATGCTCCACATGGCGTTCCATTTCCGCCTTTTCCTCCGGGTTCAGGGCGCCGGGCTTGAGCAGAATCTCTCTGGGCACGAACATCTTGCCAATCTGGGAAAGGTTGGCCGCCGCTTCCACCGTTGCCACATCCTTGTCCGAGAGGCGCAACTGCCTGGCCATGAGGGACGCGATGCCGCCCATGATGCGCGAGTGTCCGCCCAGGAAGGGGTCGGCTTCTTCAATGGTGCGCACAAGGGCGTCAATGGTCTGCTGCACCACTCTGCGGCTGCGCTCCTGCGTTTCCACCAGTTGCGTGATGTCCCGGAACACGGACACAATGCCCGTGGGCGTCCGCGTGCCTTCTTCACGCAAGGGGGTTTTGGAAATCTGGAACACATAGCGCTTGGACTGCAGCCAGAGCAGTTCGGTGATGGAAAGACTTTCTCCGGTCATCAGCACGTGCTGATCCGATGAGTTCAGGCGTTTTGCCGTGTCAAAGCCGAATACCGCCGGCCCGTCAAGGCCGATGACCTCCTTGACCGGGCGCCCGATGGCATTGGCAAAGGCGTTGTTCACGTATCGGTACACGCCCTTGCCGTCGGTCAGGGATATGGGATCGCTGATGGTGCTGTTGATCCCGTCCAACAGGCGTTTTTGCTCGTCAATGACATTGAGCAGATCGGTTATGTGGGCGTTGATGTTGCATTGTTCCTGCCCCACAAAGCGCCACCAGACCGCGATGATGAGCAGGACCAGGGCTACGGAAACCACACCCGCCAGGGTGTAGATGGTTTTTGCGCGATCTTCCACGGCATGCTGGATGAGCCCGGCTTCGTGTTCGACCACAATCCACCACTGGGCGGAGCGCAGAGGGAAGCCGGAAGAGTATACCATGCCGCCGTCCGCCACACTTTTGCGCAAGGCAAAGGGCAGGGCCGAATGGGAGTCCGCCACCGTAAAGCTGGGCACCTGGCGCAGCATGCGGGTGACGGGGCTGACATTGACGAAGATGCTTTCATTTTTCTGCACCAGGCGCAGATTGCGGCCCTTTTCATCCACCAGGCCCGGGGCCAGGATTTCACGCAGCTTCACATCTATGGGCTGGCGCAGGATAAGCACGGCCACCACTTGTCCATCCTGCTCCTTGTAGGGAGAGAGAATGGGCACATACACATCCAGCGCAAGCCCCTGGGAATAAATCTCAATGGGCGCGTAGACGGTGCGACCGCCCTGCACTACCTGCTCAACCAGCTTTTTCTGGGTGCCGCTGAGCGGAGGCATGGCCGCTTCGGAGGTGATGAAGGTTTCCGCTCTGCTGTTAACTATGCGCGCGGAGGAAAAGCTGGAATAGGTGACAAAATCCCCCAGCATGGTGCGCATGAGAGGCAGCCTGCGGGAGAGATTCTCCGCCGCGCTGGCATTGGGATCGTATTCCGCATCCGGATTTTCCGGATCAAAAATCAGCGGGATCCCTTCCTGCATGTTCACCTGGGAAGCGTAAAGCTTGAACAGGTTGGAGCCGACCAGCCGCTTGCTCTGTTCTTCAAGAAAGCTCAGCCACGCTTCCGTGGTTTCAACCCGGCTGGCGATGATCGTGGTCTGCCGCTGCTGCAGATCCTCTTCCATGCTTTTGCGCGATTCGGACAGGCTGCGGTAAGCGATGGCAAAGATTACCGCAATCAGGACCACGGCAAGCAGAACCCCGAACCACAGCAGACGTCTGCTGCGGCGCGTGGTCATCGCCAGGCTCGCCGCTCTCTTATCCTGGACTTGTGTGTTGCTCATACGCGATTCTCCACCAAAATATATAGCAGGTTACGCTTGCGACTGCCACATTGCGGCGGACGCCGCCGGTCCGTTACAAGCACCGGGGGTTCTTGCTCTTGCTTGTACAGGGCCCGGAGCCCGCACACTGCACCATGCGCTGTAACCGGACGCGCATTGCCAACCGGCGCGCTGAGGCGCCTGATGCAGTTAGCGCGTTCTGGGTCTCGGTCGCACATGCCGCCAGAGAAATTCCTCGTTTACCGTGAATACCGGGTCATAATGGTCCAATTCACTGTGAGACAAAACCAAATTCGACAGGTTGTCAAGCACATAGGCGTCATCATCCATATAGACAATGGTGACCGCGTGGCCGACATTGAGTATGGTATCCTTAATGGCCGCAATACGCAAAATTTCCTTGGGCACACCAAGATCGCGCAAAGCGTAATACTTTGCAATGGCGTAATCTTCGCAGTCGCCGGAACGTTGCATGAACTCCCGGGGCGTGGCCCAATAGTCCTCCACTCCCCACACTTCCCGATCGGTACGGTAGGGCCAGCGATTGAAAAAGACGTTCACCCCGCGCACTTTTTCGTTCAAAGGCGCATCGGCAAGTTTTTCCCGCAGCTTTGCCCAGCGCTCGGCCACCTTTTTGCTGCTCACGTCCGCTCCGCCGTTAAGAAAGCTGGGACGACGGCCTTCATTTTCCCGCACTGTTTCCCATTTTGGCACATCCTCAATGGGCATCCGAAACTCCACCGTGCCGAAAAGACGTATGGGTTTTTTGCCGGCCGGCGCCTGCGGCACACCGGCTGTCTGTTGCGGCCCGGCCGACGGCCTGGCCTGTGTTTGCGCCGGCTGCGGCGCTTGCTGGCCGGGCGACGGGCCGGGACTGGCTTGAGCATCATCACGAACTATTTCGCCCGAGTCCATTAGTACCGCGCCCGGGACCGCCGGACTCCGATCCTGTCCTGCCTGCTGCGACGGCTTTGCCTGCTGCGGCGGCTGTACCTGCTGCGGCGCGGCAGCGGGCTTTGTCGCCGCTTTTCGCGCCGGACGGTCGGGGGCGGGGGGAGCCGGAGCATAGGGAACCCTGGGCGGCGGGGCGTAGGGGTCCTGCGGCGGCGGGGCGTAGGGATCGGATTGCTTTGGCTGCACCCCCATGCCTTCAAAATTCAGATCCACTGGCGGTGGATCAAAGCGTAACGGTTCGCCGTAACGGCCGCCCCCCCAGGCCCCGGGCTGGCCGATAAGCTGCAGGCACAAAACAACAAGCAACACGGCCGCCGCGTTCCAGCGCTTGAGCGCGGCACAAATGCTGCGCATCCTCATGCGCGCATTGCGCCAGCTTGGTAAGGCAGTGACGGGCATTAAGGTTCCTCTGGGGCTGTTTCCAAATATACGCCATCCGCGAAAACCGTCTTGCGCATCCACCAGAAACAGGGCGGAGAGTGGCCGGACAGGACGTATGCAGGCCATTGCCCGAATTCCGGGCATGACGCGGACTTTACAAGTATACCGCGTCAGCGGATTCAGAGCAAGACACTGATATTTACCCGCAGCAGAAAACAAAAAAAAGCCTGGTGACTACAGGCCGGAACGGTCCATCATTCGCTCCGCAAGGCTTTGTCCTCAAATCCTTGCCCTGAAATGCTCGTAGGCGGGCTTTGCCGCCCGCCCTTGGGAAAGCGCTGAAACCCCCAGCCTGAATACTACAGCTACGCCAGCACATCCGCTGTTTTTACATCGTAAAAACAGGATGTTGCTCTAGATATTACTGCGTATGGCCCATTTGCCAATTATAAAAAGCTCTTTTCTGGCATGCGCTCAAAATCCGAAACGGATTTTGAGCCAAAGGCAGGCTGCGCTGCTCGCTTGCTGGCCGCTTGCTCTCGCAAGCGGCCACGCGAATTTTGCCCAAAGCGCAAAACCCGGGCTAGTGCTCGGTCATGGCGCTCTGCAACGCTCTGCGAATGGGGCCGATAATGTGACTGAGCACGGACTTTTTGTCCGTGAGCACATCCACCGAAACCGTCATGCCCGGCAGGATGGCCAGTTCCCTTCCCTGATAAAACAGACTTCTGCGCTTGGTAAGAAAACGCACTTCATACCAAAGGTCCCCGCGCCTGTCCTCTATGGCGTCATCGCTGATTTTGATCACGGTAGCTTCAAGCCCGCCGTAGATGGAAAAATCATAGGTCGTGACCTTGACCATGGCCTCCTGGTTCACGAACAAAAAGCCCCGGTCCGCCGGCGTGAAACGGGCTTGAATTTCAAGCGCCCCGTCCGTGGGGATAATCTCCATGATGGTCTCGGCCGGCTTTGCCACACTGTCTTTTTTCAGCAGCACCTGTTTCACGGTTCCGCGCACAGGGGATTTCATTTCCGTGCGTGTGACCTGCTCGTCACTGGCGCGCAACTGCTGCTCAATGGTGCTCTGTTCAAGCCTGGTCTTGTTGATTTCATCGGCAATGGAGGCCCTGCGTTCGGCCCGCAGGTTGTTCAGCCGCTCCTGGGCGGCCGTGACCCCGCTTTGCGCCCTGGCCACAGTCTGGATGATGCTGTCCAGTTCGCCCTGCTGCGTGGTGATCTCGCCCAGAAGATTGAGGTATTCGATGCGCGAGTAAGCCCCGCTGTCCACCATGGGCTTGATGGTCCGGGCTTTTTGCTGCGTTATGGCCAAGGACTCCGCCAGATTGGCCTTTCTGGACTCGGCCTCGGCAACCTCATGCCGCCGGCTCTCAAGCTGGGACTGCAAAAGCACTGCCTGCCCCTCGTACTGTTCCTTGCGGGTCTGATAAAGCCGCATCTGGGCGGCGACAACTTCCGGAGCGGCCAGTTTTTCATCTTCGCTGTAGACCAGCTCATTTTCCTGTTCTTCGGCAATCAGCCGCTTCAGGGAAAATGACAGCTCCGTAAAGCGATGCTGCAGTTCGCGCAGGCCGGCAACGGCCTGCACGTTGGAAATTGTGAGCAAGGGCTGGTTTACTTCCACCTGCTCGTTGTCCTTGACCAGAATCTCGGTGATGGTGCCGCCTTTTTCGCTCTGTATGGGCCGGATGCCCTGGGCGGGGATCACCTGGCCCATGCCGCGCGTGACGTCATCGATCATGGCCATGTCGGCCCAGAAAAAACCGGCCGCAAAAAAAAGCACTACGGAAAAAGACAGGATCCAGGCCCAGGGATGGTTGCGCCTGTGCATGGCCATGTCCACATCATGCATGTATGTCAGTTCATGCTGTTTTTTGTCGCCCGGATCGTTGGCGAAAACGCTCATATTCTTCCTCCTATGTCCGCCCCTGCCGGGGAAAACGGCAGGCCCCGTCGTGCCAGGCGTATCTGGCGCCCCAAGTGCACCAAGCGCACCGGGCGCGCCAGGCGTATCAGACGCCCCAAGTGCACCAAGCGCACCGGGCGCGCCAGGCGTATCAGGCGCCCGGCCCCGCCGGCAGTTCACGCGCCGGTGAATCCGGGCTGTCCATGGGGTGTTCCACGGGAATCACCGGGCGCACTTCCCCGTCCGGCCCCGTCGGCGCGATCGTGCCGCGCACCGAAGCCTCCACCTGCGTTTTGATGAAGGGCTTCATTATGTATCCGAGCACGGACTTTTTCCCGGAAATCACATCAACGGTGACAGTCATGCCCGGCTTTATTTCCAGCTCTTCATTATCGTGAACCAGCTTTGCCGACACTGTCTTAAGCCGCACTTCAAACCAGGCCTGTCCCCTGTTGTCTTCAATAGTATCCGGGCTTATGCGGACAACCTCGGCATCCAGAGCCCCGAAGGACGTGAAATCATAGGCTTCAATCTTGACCAGCGCGGGCATGCCCTCTTCAAGATAACCGCGATACTGGGGCTGAAAGCGCGCGTCAACTTCCAGGGAATCCTCGGTGGGCAAAAGCTCCATGATGGTTTCGGCCCGCTGGGCCACGCTTTCTTCCTTGAGCAGAATGCGCCGGATGACGCCGTTCATGGGCGCTGTCAGGTGCGAGCTGTCCACCACATAGCCGCCCGCCTTGATGCGTTCGTTTATGGTGTTCATCTGCCTGCGGTATTCGTTGTTTTCCGCGGTTACAGCGGCCTGCCATTCCGAATCGCGGTTGGCCAGGCGGCTTTCCTCCTCGCGCACTTCGCTCTGGGTGCGGAAGATGGTTTCGGCCAGGGTCTCCAGTTCCCCTTCCAGGCCCACAACCCGCTGATGCAGGTTCAGATATTCAATTTTCGGGTGCACGCCCCGGTCCACCAGCGGCTTGATCCGGCGCATCTGTTCCCTGAGCAGCAAGAGATTCTTTTCATGCTGCGATTTGCGCGTGAGCGCTTCCTGCACCGCCAGGCGTTTCTGCTCGATATTGGCCGCGATTTCCCTGTTGCCGCTTTCAAATTTTTCCTTGCGGGTCTCATAAAGGCGGATCTGGTCGTTGACCATGTCCGGGTATTTTTCCTTGTCATCATCGCTGTACAAAAGGGGATCGCCCGACAGTTCGGCGGACAGGCGCTGCAAGGCTAGCCGGCTTTCCACCTGACGGCTGATCAGGCTTTCATAGTCGGCCACGGCTTCGATGTTGGACATCTGCACCAGAAGATCGCCCTTTTTCACCTCCTGGCCTTCCTTGACAAAAATCTGTTTGACTATGCCCCCCTGCTCGCTCTGGACCGGCTGCACCCCAAGCGAAGGGGTGATCTGGCCCGTACCGCGCGTGACTTCATTGCGTTCGGCATTGCAACTCCAGACAATGAAGCCGACAAAAAGACCGATCAGAATAAAAGAGAGCCTGTACGCCCACTTGCCGCCCTTGTTGCGCAAGGCGGCGTCCACCTCGCTCATGAACTCAAGTTCCAGGGCGTCATTATATTGCGATAGCTGCTTTGCCATAAATCATCCTATGCGTTACCCGCCTTGGCCTGAGCCATTGCCGTTGCCGCGCCCACAGTCATCTGCTGCGGCGCTCCGGCCGGCCTGGGGGCGGCCTGCTGCGGCGGACCGGCCGGCCTGGGGGCCTGGGCCGGGTGCGGCGCTCCGCCCGCTCCGGAAATACGCATCTGTTCGCTGCGCAAGGCGTTGAGGACCGCGTTCTTGGGACCGTCCGCCACAATGCGCCCGTTATCCATGACCACCAGCCGCTCCACCAGATCAAGCATGCTGAGCCTGTGTGTGACCAGGATCAGCGTCTTGTTGCCGAGGGTGGCGCCGAGGCGCTGTTTGAGGGCCAGCTCGGAACTGTTGTCCATGTTGCTGCTGGGCTCGTCAAGAATGATGATGTCCGGGTCCTGCAGCAGGGCGCGGGCGATGGCCACGGACTGACGCTGCCCGCCCGACAGGGACATGCCGCGTTCGCCAACCGGCATGCCGAAGCCGGCCGGGTGGGCGCGCACAAAATCCGTTACCCCGGCGATGTTGGCGGCACGCAGGATCATCCTGTCGTCCGCGTTCAAGGCGCCGAAAGAGATGTTCTCGCGCACGGTTCCGTAGAACAGATAGTTGTCCTGCGAAACATAGCCGATGCGTGAACGCAGATCGACCATATCCAGCTGCCGGATGTCCACGCCCCCGAGTTTGACCGCCCCTTCGGTAGGCTGATACAGGCCCACGCACATGCGCCCGAGGGTGCTTTTGCCCGAGCCCATGCGCCCGATGATGCCCACTTTTTCACCCGGCTTGATGTGCATGTTGACCTTTTCCAGGGCAAAACGCTCGGTGGCCGGATATTTGAAGCACAGTTCCTCAAGGGTCAGCGAATGCTCCAGATGGCCGAATTCCACATATTCGCCGGCTTCGGGTTTTTCCGTTTCCAGACTCATGAGGGCGTCGAGGCTTTTCAGCGCCATGCGCGAGTTCTGCAGGCGCGTGAGCATGGACGCCACCTGGGAAAGGGGCGCCATGGCCCGTCCGGCCATCATGTTACAGGCAATCAGTTCGCCCATGCTGAGCAGTCCTTCCGAAATGCGGTACACGCCCCAGACAATGATAAACACGCTCACAAGCTGCGTGATGACAATGGTCATGGTCACTGACAGGTTGGACATGCGCTTGGTCTGGTTGTTGGACGCGGCGCTCATGCCCACCACCCGCTCCCAGGCGTGCTGGATGCGGCCCTCGGCCATGGTGGTCTTGATCGTTTCAAGACCGTTGATGATTTCCACCAAAAGGGCGTTCTTCTGCATGTTCTCCTTGAAGCCCTTTTCCGTAACCTGCTGCAGGGGGAACTGCAAAAAAAGCCCGGCACAGATCACTATGGGCACCGCGACAAGCGGGATCACGCCCATGGGTCCGCCTATGAGAAAAATAAGCACGATGAAGAACACAAGGAAGGGCAAATCCACCAGAGCCATGAGCGTGGTGGACCCGAAGAAGTCCCGCAGCGATTCGAATTCACGCAGGTTGTTGGCCAGGGAGCCCGTGGAATCGGGCTTCACATCAAGGCGCATGGCCAGCAGATGCTGCATCAGCCTGCTGGCAAGGACAATATCGGCGTTGCGCCCGGCAACGTCCACGAAATAACTGCGCAAATTGCGCAAGAGAAAGTCGAACAGATAGGCGATGCCAATGCCTATGGCCAGCATCCACAGGGTGTCCAGGGCATGGTTGGGCACGACCCGGTCATACACGTTCATAAAGAAAAGCGGACCGCAGACGGCAAGCAGGTTGACCAGGATACTGGCCCCGAACACATGCTTGTAAATGGGCAGAAAGTAAAAAAGCGTGCCCCAGAACCAGCGCTTGTGCTTGAGCAGCTTGATGTCGCTGGCCCGGCGGTCCAATTTTGGCTCGGGCTTTGCGTATATGGCATAGCCCATGTATTCCGATTCCAGTTCCTGCCTGGGCACGGTGCGCGGCTCGAGGCCGTTTTCCGGAAAGAGCACTTCCGCTTCATCGCCGTTGAGCGCGGCCAGGATGCAGGCTTTTTCGCCTTGCAGCAACAATATGCAGGGCAGGGTCAGGGGTGAAATCTGGGCCACGGTCGGCCGGTACACCGTCTTGGCCCGCATGCCGGCGGCCTGGGCCGCCCGGATTGCGGCGGAGGGGTGCAGCGAACCCGAAGTCTTGGGCAGCCCGGCGGTGAGAAGACGCGTGGACACGGGCTTGCCGTGCAGCTTGAACAGACCGGCCAGACACTGGATAAGCGGGGGATCATAGTCCACGTCGGAAGGTTCCGGCACGGTGGAATTCTGCCGCTTGAGCCTGTCAAGTTCGGCCTTTTCCACCCCTTCGCCCGGAACCGCCCCGCCTTCGCCTTCTTCCTCGTCGGCCACTCCGGCGGCTCCACCCGCCCTTTCGGACCCTTCTGTTTTGGCGCTTGCGTCCGCCGTTCCGGCCTTGGGAGCGGGGGCCGCGCCGTCGGCCTTCTGACCGGCGGCCGGGGCGGCCGCTTCCGGCGCCGGGCCGCCGGAAGCGGCCTTGCCCTGTTCGCTCCCGGTCTTATCCGGGGGCACAGATGCCGCCGGCGGGCCGTTTTTTTCCGTACCCGGACCGGGGGGGGAGTCAGCAGCGGCTGCCGGGCCGGAAGCGGCTGCCGGCTGGGCTGCGGCCGCCGCGCTGGCGGCCGGGAGCTGCGCGGCTGCCGCCTGGGCGGCCTGTACGGCTGCCGCCTGGGCGACCTGGACCGCTGTCGCCTGAGCGGCCTGGACCGCTGTCGCCTGAGCGGCCTGGACCGCTGTCGCCTGGGCTGCCTGGGCTGCT
This sequence comes from Desulfovibrio sp. OttesenSCG-928-A18, assembly GCA_030267245.1. GTDB lineage: Bacteria > Desulfobacterota > Desulfovibrionia > Desulfovibrionales > Desulfovibrionaceae > Frigididesulfovibrio. Next base: position 491 of record JAJDJN010000043.1, on the reverse strand, counting down.
GCCGCCCGCGCGGCAGCGGCATGCCCCCCAGTGCCCGCAAGGGAGGGGAAGCCGGCAAAAACGGGATAATCGGGCTCGGCAGCCGGAGGCCTCATAAGCGGGGGAATGGGCGCGGGCTGGGGCGCAACGCCGAAACCGGCCAGGCCCTGTCGCTGGGCCATACCCTGAAAAGGGTGCGCGGCGTTATGCCCAGGCGCGTGCGAAGCGGCAACACCCTGCCCATAAGCGCCCTGCACACCGTGAGGGACAAAACCCTGTACGCCCTGCACGGCCGGGCGCGGCGCTCCCTGCGGCGTTTGCACGCCGGGGGGGGCGACAGACTGAACGCCCTGCGGCACAATGCCCTGAACGCCAGAGGGCAGGCCCGGACGCGCGCCGACGGGGGGAACAAAGCCCTGCACCCCTGCCGGAGCGGCCACGCCGCCGGGAACGATACCCGCCGGCGCTCCCTGTACCCCGGTCAGGCCGGCACCTGTGTTTTCAGGTGCCGA
>JAJDJN010000042.1 GCA_030267245.1 Desulfovibrio sp. OttesenSCG-928-A18 | reverse complement strand
TGGCGCCAGGCCATAAGGCTGCCGGCGCTGAGGATGATCAGCAGCAGGACTATCACCTCGAAACGGGCCAGGGTGCCCATGATGGAGGTTAAGAGCAGGGCGAAGGAATAGCCGGCGAGGCTGAAGGCCAGAGCCCAGAATACGGCTCCGATGGCGTTGAGCAGCACAAAGCGCAGGGCAGGGATGCTGCTCATGCCCAGAAAGATCGGGGCCACATTGCGAAAGCCGTAGAGAAAGCGAAAAAACAGGGCGAAGCTGCCAAGGGCCACGGGCCGCGAACGCATGCGTTCGGCCATGGCGTTCACCCTGGCCGAGGCCCTGGGGAAGCGGCTCAGCAGTTTCATGCCTTTCAGCCTGGCCAGGAAAAAGAGGCCCTGATCGCTGATGCTGCTGCCGATAATGGCAAAGACAACGATCCAGGGCAGCGACAGATAGCCTTCATGGGCCAGGACTCCGGCCACCAGCACCACAGTCTCCCCCTCCAGCATGGTGCCGACGAGAATGGCAAGATATCCATAGCGGGCCAGCAATTGCCCGGCGCTGCTGTGTTCGAACATGACATCCTTGGCGGGCACGCGGCCGTGTTCTGTGGGGCGCAGGGCCTGCGCGTCAAAGGCGAGGGCCGCTCCGGAGCTCGCAAGGGGGAAGCGCCCACGGCCAAAGGGGTGCGGAGTCTTTGCGCTCCCCGCAGGGGGCCTGATGCCCCGTGCCCCCATTGCCGGTCCGTGTCCCAGGTGCGGGAGCCCATGCCGGGGATTCCGAGGGGGCTTTGCCCCCTCGGAATCTTGTGCATTCCCGGCTCAATGTTTTTTGTGTCATCCGGCTCTGCCGGCACGATTTCGCGCTGCGCTCATGCCGTTTGCCGTCCCGCCCGAAAAGGGCCTTTCCCCCGCCAGGGGGCGGAAAGCACCATCAAGCGGCGCTTTCATTGATTACCAGCCGTAGGCTTTTACGATGTTTTCCATACGGGTGCGGGAGACTTCGAGGCGCTTTTTCAGGCTCTGGCGGTAGCCGGCCATGTCCACCTTCTGACGGGCCACGCCGGTGGCCAGGGCGGATTCGGCCACGGCTCCGGCCACGTATTCGATCAGGCGCAGGTCCAGGGGCTTGGGGATCACGTAGTCCACGCCGTAAGTGAACTCTTTGGCACCGTATGCTTCAAGCACGTAATCCGGCACCGGCTCCTTGGCCAGGGAGGCCAGCGCTCTGGCCGCGGCCAGTTTCATGTCTTCATTGATCCCTTTGGCGCGCACGTCCAAAGCACCCCGGAATATGAAGGGGAAGCCGGACACGTTGTTGATCTGGTTGGGGTAATCGCTGCGGCCGGTGCCCATGATGGCGTCCGGGCGCGCTTCTTTGGCGTCGGGGTATGTGATTTCGGGCATGGGGTTGGCGCAGGCAAAGATAACCGGGTTTTTGCCCATGCTTTTGACCATGTCCTTGCTCACCAGCCCGGCCTTGGACAGGCCGAGGAACATGTCCGCGCCCTTGAAGGCTTCGCCGATATCGGCATAGGCCTTTTTCTGGGCGAATTCCTTTTTTTCGGAGTTCAGGTCCGTGCGGCCCTGGTGGATGTGCCCGCGCGAGTCGAACATGGCGATGCGGTCTTTGGGCACGCCCATGAGGGCGTAGAAGCGGGCGCAGGCGATGCCGGCCGCGCCGGCGCCGCTGATTACCACGCGCACATCTTCAATCTTCTTGCCGGAGATATCCAGGGCGTTGATCAGCCCGGCTCCGGAGATGATGGCCGTGCCGTGCTGATCGTCGTGGAAGACCGGGATATTCATTTCTTTTTTCAGGCGTTCTTCAATGTAGAAGCATTCCGGAGCCTTGATGTCTTCGAGGTTGATGCCGCCAAAGGTCGGCTCCAGGGCCTTTACGATGTCGCAGAGCTTGTCCGGGTCGCTGACGTCCAGGTTGATGTCGTAGCAATCCACATCCGCGAAGACCTTGAAGAGCACGCCCTTGCCTTCCATGACCGGCTTGCCCGCTTCGGGGCCGATGTTGCCGAGACCGAGCACGGCCGTGCCGTTGGACACGACCGCCACCAGGTTGCCTCTGCCGGTGTAGGTGTAGGAGAGCTCCTTGTCGGCGTGGATGGCCTTGCAGGCTTCGGCCACGCCCGGGCTGTAGGCCAGGGACAGATCCTTCTGGTTGCGGCAGGGCTTGACCGGAACGACTTCCACTTTTCCGGGGCGTACTTTGCTATGGTAATCAAGGGCTTCCTGGTTTGTGAAGAGGGACATTCCTCATCTCCTGTGGTTAGATGTGTCTTGCGGGAGCCGCGCCGGCTGGCGGGTATTCCCCTATTCCAGGCCCACTGCCTTGAGGTCCGGCTTGACGTAGAGATCGCCGCCCACGGAGTCATTGATGACCAGCAGGGGAAAGTCCTTGACCGTCAATTTCCGGATGGCTTCGGGCCCTAGTTCGTCAAAGGCCACGACCTTTGCGGCGGTGATGCACATGGAGAGCAGCGCGCCGGCGCCGCCGGTGGCGCCGAAGTAGACCGCGCCGTGATCCTTGAGCGCCTGTTTGACCGCGTCGTTTCTCTTGCCTTTGCCGATGCTGGCTTTTGATCCGAGGGCGTGCAGGCGCGGGGCGTAGCTGTCCATGCGGTAGCTGGTAGTGGGCCCGGCCGAGCCTATGGGCCTGCCTTCTGGCGCGGGCGACGGGCCAACGTAATAAATGGCCGAGCCTTTGAGGTCAAAGGGCAGTTCCTTGCCGGCGTCGATCAGCTCCATGAGCCGCTTGTGCGCGGCGTCACGGGCGGTATAGATGGTGCCGGAGAGGAAGACCACGTCGCCGGCGCGCAGCATTTTTGCGTCGGCGTCCGAGATGGGCGAGTTGATACGGTATTCGGCCATTAGAGTTCCACCTCCTCGTGCCGTGCGGAGTGGCACTGCACATTGACGGCCAGGGGCAGGCTGGCGATATGGCAGGGCGAGACGGCTATTTTCACGTCAAGGCTGGTGGTCACGCCGCCAAGGCCCATGGGGCCGATGCCCAGTTTGTTGATTTCGGCCAGCAGTTCCTTTTCCATGGCGTCAAGGCCGGGGTCGGGGTTGGTGTCGCCGAGTTTGCGCATCAGGGCTTTTTTGGCCAGGATGGGCGCATAGTCGAAGCTGCCGCCAATGCCGATGCCGATGACCGTGGGCGGGCAGGGGTTGGGGCCGGCCTCGGCCACGCGCTGGAGCACGAATTTCTTGATCCCTTCCCAGCCCTGGGCCGGGGCGAGCATGGTCACGCGGCTCATGTTTTCGCTGCCGCCGCCCTTGGCCATGAAGCCGATGCGCAGCCTGTCGCCGGGCACGATATCAAAGTGGATCACGGCCGGGGTGTTGTCTTTGGTGTTGGCGCGGGTAAAGGGGTCGCAGACGGACTTGCGCAGCTTGCCTTCTTCGTATCCTTTGCGCACGCCGTGGTTTATGGCTTCGCGGATGTTTTCGCCTTCAATGCGCAGATCCTGGCCCATTTCCACAAAGAATACGGCCAGGCCGGTATCCTGGCACAGGGGCAGGCCGGATTTTTCGGCCAGTTCGTAGTTTTCGGTAAGTTGCCGGAAGATTTCCTTCGCGGCCGGGGCCTTTTCTTTCGCGTCGGCCTCGGCAAAGGATCTGCGCACGTCTTCGGGCAGATAGCGGTTGGCGCTGACGCACATTTTGGCCACAGCGTCAACGATGACATCCGAGTGCAGTGTACGCATGGCTCATCCTTTTCTGAATATTTGCTTGAGGGCGGTGATGCCCATTTTCCGGCGCAGGAAGCCGAGCTGGTTTTGCAGCGGCAGGTTTTTGGGGCACACGTCTTCGCAAGCCAGCAGGCCCATGCAGCCGAAGATGCCGTAATCGGTGCCGATGATGTCGAAGTAGTCCTTTTCGCTGCGTTCGTCGCGCGGGTCGATCATGAAGCGGGCTATGCGGTTGAGGGCGGCCGCGCCCATGAAGTCCGGACGCAGGCGGGCCGTGCCGCAGGCCGCGATACAGCAGCCGCATTCGATGCAGCGTTCAAGCTCGTAGATCTGTTCGGCAACGGCGTTGTCCATGCGCGCTTCTTCTTTGGTCGGGTCCACTTCGGTGCGGGTGTGGATCCAGGATTCCGTTTTCTGGTACATCTCTCTGAACCAGACGCCGGTGTCCACGGACAGATCGCCGATGAGCTTGAACACGGGCAGCGGATGCAGGGTGATTTTGTCCGGCATTGTTTTGATCTGGGTCTGGCAGGCCAGACCGGGGCGTCCGTTTATGACCATGGCGCAGGATCCGCAGATGCCGGCGCGGCAGCAGAAGTCAAAGACCAGCGAGGGGTCCTGTTCTTCACGCAGCCGGTTCAGGACGATAAACAGAGTCATGTTCTGGGTTTCTTCCAGAAAAAAGGTCTGCATATGCGGCACTGAAGCTGGGTCCTGCGGATTGAACCGGAATATTTCAAATTGTATGCGTCTTCCCATTCTTTCCTCCGGGAAAGCTGTAAAGTTATAGGTAGCGTCCCCTTCCACCCCTGCACTCCCTCTGCCCCGGGCAGCCGCGAGGAGTGCAAAAATGGGGGTCAAGGGGCATCATGCCCCTTGCGGGGGCCAGGGGCAGCGCCCCTGGGTACGGGCTCGGCCCTGTCCGTTCGGGAAACATCGACAGGCGGTATTTTTCTTCCCTGGCTGCTTCCTGCCTCAAACAGGGAGCGTCCCGCCAGCGGTCAAAGCATGTCCTGATCCAGGGGCTGCGACCGGAACTCGCGTTTTTTGCCAGGGAAGGAAAATCCTCATGAATCAGCGCTTCCCTCAGTCCTTTTTGATCGTCCTCGCCGCCACCATTTCCGGGTCGGCGGGGATGATCTTGCCGGCGCCGTAGCCGCGTTCGCCCGGAGGCAGTTCAAACACGGGGCTGGCGTCTTCATATTGCAGTTCCGGCATATCCGCGTCCGGGCGCCAGTAGGCCAGGGTACGGGTAAGCCAGTTCTTGTCGTCGCGCGCGGGGTAGTCCTCACGGTTGTGGGAACCGCGCGATTCTTTGCGTTCAAGGGCGGCTTTGGCAATCATCAGCCCGAGCTTGACCTGCCCTTCAATGCGCAGGGCCGCCGAAAGCTCCGGGCAGACGCCCTTGCCGTTGCTGCTCAGGCCCACGCGCCTTGCGCGCTCGAGGGTGCCTTGCAGGGTCTGGATGCATGCGTTCAGACCGGCCTCGTTGCGGAACACGAAACAGCCGTCCATCAGGGCCAGCTGCAGTTCTTCGCGCACGGCGTAGACATTCTCGCGGCCGGCGGCGCAGTTTATGATATCGTTGATGCGGCTTTGGGCTTTGCCGAGGGCGTCCTTCATGTGGGCGGTGCTGAAGCTGACCTCGTGGCCTTCAAGGAAATCGGCCACTTTTTCGCCCACGATGCCGCCGGCCACCACAGTCTCGGCCAGGGAGTTGCCGCCAAGGCGGTTGAAGCCGTGCATATCCCAGCAGGAAGCCTCGCCCACGGAGAAAAGGCCCTTGAGGCCGTAGGCCGCGCCGTCCTTGTTCGTGCGTACGCCGGACATGGTGTAGTGCTGGGTGGGACGCACGGGAATGAGCTGCTTGCGCGCGTCAACGCCGAGGAAGTATTTGCAGATTTCGTCCACTTCGCGCAGCTTGGTCGATATGTGCTTGTCGCCCAGGTGGCGGATGTCCAGCCAGAGGTGCTCGCCATAGGCAGAGGGCACGCCCTTGCCGGCGCGCATGTGCTCGGTCATGCGCCGGGCGACCACGTCGCGGGAGGCCAGTTCGGCCTTTTCCGGCTCATAGACGTGCATGAAGCGCTCTTCATTGACGTCGAGCAGGGTGCCGCCGTCGCCCCGGCAGCCTTCGGTGACCAGGATGTCGGTGGGCACGATGCCGGTGGGGTGAAACTGGATGGCCTCGGGGTTGCCGATGGGCACAAGGCCGGTATCCATGGCGATGATATGCCCGCCGCCGTCACAGATGACCGCATTGGTGGTGGCCTTGTATATGCGCCCGAAACCGCCGGTGGCTATGACCGTGGCCCTGGCCTGGAAGACTTCCAGCGCGCCGGTGCGCATGCAGCGCACAATGGCGCCGGTGCAGGTGCTGCCGTCATGAATGAGGGCGATGGCTTCTTTTCTGTCCAGCACCTGGATGCCGAGTTGGGCGCAGCGGTTGTCCATGGTGCACATGACCGCGTGGCCGGTGCCGTCAGAGGTGTAGCAGGTGCGCCATTTGGCGGTGCCGCCAAAGGCGCGGGCCGTGATCAGGCCTTCTTTTTCCGCTTTTTCCTCTTTTTCGAACTTCTCGCCGCCCTTGAAGTAGAAACTCTTGCCGGCCACAACCCGGTTCCAGGGCACGCCCCAGCCAGCGAGACGGCGCATCTCAATGGGCGCCGCGTCGGCGAACAGCCGGGCCACTTCCTGGTCGGCGCCCCAGTCGGAGCCTTTGACCGTATCGGCAAAGTGCACGTCGGGGTTGTCGCCTTCGCCCATGGCGCTGTTGCCAAGAGCCGCCTGCATGCCGCCCTGGGCGGCGGAGGAGTGGGAGCGCCGCGCGGGCACTATGGAAAGACAGGTGGCGGAAAAGCCCCTGCCCGCAGCCTCAACGGCCACGCGTTCACCTGACAGCCCCGCGCCGATGACGAGAAGATCGGAATAGTATGTCTGCATATCGTCCGCCCTCCTAAGCGCCCAGCAGGGGCAGCACGAGCTGTGTCACGGTTTTGGCGGCTTCGGCCGCTGCTTCGGCTTCCTTCATGGCTTTGGCCAGGTAAGCGAAGACAATAAGGGTAATTACGCCGATGGTGACAAAGGCGCCGAACAAATAGAGCTCGATGCGCTTGTACTTGGGTCTGTTCTCACGGGTGATGAAGCCCCATTTTACGCCGATGCGGTAAGCGCCGATGCTCACGTGCAGTTCGATCATCGGCAGCAGGATGAAATAAAACCAGAGCCAGCCCCCGGAGCCGACCCGGGCGGCGGACTTGGCCGCCTGAATGGGGAAGTCATTGAGCACGACCCACATATGGATGGCGCCCATGACCAGGATGATCATGGCCGTGACCACCTGCGCCAGCCACAGCCAGGTGTCGCGATGGTGCAGCATCTTGGCGTGGGCCCAGGCCGTTTCCTGTCCGTTGGCGGTAAAGGGAATCTTGCGCGCCGCCAGCACAAAGTGGGCGATGAAGACGATAAAGATAATGGGGCCGCCCACCTGGGCCATGTAGGTCACCTCAAAGAACCAGGCGATGGCGTCCATGACTTTGGTGCTCAGGATGACAGAGGATACCAGAATCATGTGACACCACATAAATAGCACAAGTGCCGCTCCCGAGAGCATTTGCAGCCAGTCGAGACAGGCGTCCCGGCGTGGGCGCGCAAAAGGCATGGTTGCATTAACTGCCATTTTTCCTCCTTACCGCGTTAAAGGAATCCGGCGGGATGCCGGGCCAACAAAGACAAGCCGCGCCAAAAAGGCGCCGCTTTTGGGTGGCGGAAGTCTGTTCGGGTTCCCGGGCTCGGGCGTGGACGGAATATGCATGAATTCGGGTACGCTCAGTGTGAAAGTGCTCCGAGGGAGGACTGTGCCCGGGCCGGTATGGAAAGCAGCCCGGACGCGCCGGGCAATCAAGAGGCCGCCTGCCCGGACGAATTTTTCTTCCGCGCAGACGGCCTGCCGCAGAGCGGCGCTGGTCTGGGACGTATGGCGTCCGGCCGCACCAGCATGCGGCTGTACAAGGCCCGCGAGGGGCTTTGCAACCAGGGTCAGGCCTGTCCGAAGCAAGCCTCGGACAGGCAATAGTCTTACATAAAAAGCCAGACATGCGCAAGGCGGCTTTTCCTCAGAGAATTTTTGCTGTTGACCCGACCGGCTGCGGAGTTGTAGATTCTCGCGGCGCTTGCTGTTGTGCGTGGCGGGTTGCTGTTTTGTAATTGACGGATTATTGCCATGAAAAAGTTTTTTTTACGTTTCTGGAAAAAGCGGCGGCCGGATGCGCTGTTCCCGAACTACAAGCAGACCGTGCTCATCGTCACCCTCGGGCGCACCGGTTCGACCCTGCTGCAGGGCATGCTCAACAGTTGCGAGAACATATGCATCAGGGGGGAGAATTTTAATTTTGCTGTAGGCATTTTCAATCTGTATCGCCACCATTACCTGAAATGGCGAGAATATGCGTCCACGCAAACGCGGAAAACGACCTCGCCCTGGTTCGGCGCCAATGAACTGGACCCGGCAAATTTTTTCGAGAGCGCGCGGGAGTTCTTTTTCCGGCAACTCTATCCGGGCGGGAGCGACAAGCGCTGCCTGGGCTTCAAGGAAATCCGGTACCTGTGGATGATGCGGGGCGAGGAGCCAGACAAGTCGCTGCATGAACTGCTTGATTTTTACTCCTTGCTGTTCAAAAATATAAAACTCCTCTTCCTTACTCGCGAATACAGCCAGATAGTGCAAAGTAGTTGGTGGAAAAATTCGGACCCGGAACAGCTGATTTCGAGATTTCAGGCTTTTGATGCCGCGTGCGCACGCTATGCGCAACTGCGCCCCGGATGCTGCTTTCAGGTCACCTACGCTGATCTGTTGGAAAACAGAACGCGGGTGGAGCATATGTTTCACTTTTTGGGCGAGAAATATGACAAAGCGGAGATAGACCGGGTGCTACGCGTCAAGCATTCCTATTAGGAAGCACTGATTAATGGCCTTTTTGTCCTCTGGCCGCGCCCTGCTTCGAACAGGGCTCGCCCCGCGCGAAGCTCATGTATGTCTTGATACACCTCGCTCCGCCCGGAACTCGCCTTCCATGCCAGAAAACAAAAATCCTCATTAATCAGCACTTCCTTAAGTTACAGCGTACTGGTGCCTTTTCGCGGGCTATGCCTGTTCGGTCAGCACCTGTTCCAGGGCTTGAGCGAAGAGTTCCAGGTCTTCCCGGGGGATGTTCAGGGCCGGCAGCAGGCGCAGGACCCGTTCCTGGGTAAGGTTCAGGATGAAGCCCCTTTCAATGAGCCGCTCCCAGACCTTTTTGCCGGGAAAGGTCAGCTCTATGCCGATCATGAGCCCCATGCCGCGCACCTCGCGGATGCTGTGCGGGAGTTTTTGCGCCACCTGCCTGAAGCGGTCCATGGCCCAGGCGCCGAGACTGCCCGCCCTTTCCACCAGCTTGTCTCTGGTGATGATTTCCAAAACCTTGCGCGCAGCGGCCGACACCAGCGCGCCGGCGCCAAAGGTGGTGGCGTGGCTGCCGGTGACGAAGCCCCGTGCAACCTCGTTCGTGCCAAGCATCGCGCCCATGGGCAGGCCGTTGGCCAGGGCCTTGGCGGTGGTCATGATATCCGGCTCGATGCCGAAGTGTTGAAAGGCCCACCAGGCGCCGGTGCGGCCCATGCCGGCCTGCACTTCGTCGGCAATGAAGAGCACGCCCCGGTCTTTGCAGATGCGGGCCACACTCTGTGCGAACTCTTTGCTCACGGCCCTGATGCCGCCTTCACCCTGCACCATTTCCAGGATGACGGCCGCCGTGCGGGGGCTGATGCTGGCCTCGAGCAGGGCGGCGTCGCCCCAGGCTATTTGCTTGAAGCCCTCGGGCATGGGCGCGAAGCCGTCCTGAAAACGCTCCTGGCCGGTAGCGGCCACCGTGGCCAGGGTGCGCCCGTGAAAACAGCCTTCAAAGCTGATGATTTCGTAAGCGTCACGGTTTTGCACCCGCTGCTGGTACCGTCTGGCCAGTTTGAAGGCCGCTTCGTTGGCTTCGGCACCGGAGTTGCAGAAAAAAGCCTTGCCGAAATGGGCGGTGCCCAGCAGGCTTTGGGCAAGTTCGAGTTGCTCCTGCTGATAAAAGAGGTTGCTGACGTGCACCAGTTTGCCTGCCTGGGCGGTCAGGGTTTCGGTGATTTCCGGGTGGCAGTGGCCGATGCCGGTTACGGCGATGCCGGCCAGCAGGTCGATGTATTCCTTGCCGTCATAATCATGTATGCGGCTGCCCAGCCCCTGTTTCACCGCTATCGGATAGCGTCCGTAAGTGCTGAACAGGAGTGACTCGGTCCGCTCTTTGAAATTGTCCACAGTGCTCATGGCTGATTCCTTATAATAATGTACCTGAACGGTGTTGCTGGTTATAAAGCAAATCCACTTTGAAAAAGCGCCTTTGTTCTGCAGGGTTTTGTCCTCGACTCCTTGCCCTGAAAGGCCTGCAGGCGAGATTTGCCAGCCGTTAAGCAAGCATTTCAAGGGTAAATGGATCTAGCGGGCCGCAACGGCATGCTCCGTCCCGAAACTTCGCCTCTGCTCCCGCCGGCCCGCCCGGGCCTTTGCCCGCAGACCTTCACCGGGGGATGATTATCCCTGCGCCGCCTGGTTTGGGCTTGGGCCGGCGCATTCGCCCCTGCCGGGCCTGTTGCCGGGTAAACGCCAGCCCTTTGCGCCATGGCGGGTCACGTCGCATCGCCCTGATGCGGGCAATGAAAATTGCCGGTCCAGGGCCATTGCCCCTGACGGGGATTGCAAGGAGGCGGCCTTTGGCCGCGAAGGGCAGCTCCGGGGCGCATTGCCGGCGCGCTTCATCGTCGGCCGGTGTGGCCGAAGCCGCCTTCGCCCCTGGCGCTGTTGTCCAGTGCTGAAACAAGGATGAAACGGGGTCTGATGATCGGCTGGAAGACCAGTTGCGCGATGCGATCGCCCTTGCGCAGTTCCTGGGTTTCCAGACCGGTGTTGAGCAGAAATACCTGGATTTCGCCCCGGTAGTCCGGGTCGATCACGCCCACGCCCTGGGCCACGGTCAGCCCGTGCACCGCGCCAAGGCCGCTGCGGGAATAAATAAAGCCCGCGCAGTCGTTGCGGCCCGGGTCAACGGCGATGCCGGTGGGGATGCGCTGCCTGTGTCCGGGGGCGATGCTGATTTGTTCGCCCTTTTCGAGGCAGGCGCGCAGATCGAGCCCCGCCGACGCTTCAGTAGCTGGCGCAAGGACCGCGTTTTCCGCGTCCATGCCGTATATGGCCGGGGCGTCGCGGAAAAATCGTACTTTTATGGCCGTCTGTTGCGGCGAAACACTTGTCACAAGGCCGCTCCTGTGAAAGAATGCGCGGAATAAACCAAGGCCCGCAAGCCGCCCCGCAGCCGTAAGTACGGGAAAAAACGGCTGGTAGCGCCGTCCGCTTTGTCCGGTACGGTGGGGGTTTTCATTTCTACTCCCCTTGGCGGTGTAAGTCAAAGGTCGCCGGGTTCTGTTTCCCGTGACGGTTCCCGCGTTCTTTGCCGTATCGGGGGGATTTATTTCCCGGCCTGGCGGCAAGGTGTACCTTGCCCCTTGCAAAGCCGTCCCAGCCCCCAAGCGCGGAAGGCTTTTGCGTGGACCGGCGTCGGGCCCGTCCCGTGATATTGTCAGGCGTGCCCGCCACGAGCGCGCCCTAATCAAGGAGAGCACATGCAACCGTTACGCATTTTTTCCATTATTCCGAAGCTGCCGGCTTCGCTGGATCCCTTGTGGTTTCTGGCCCATAACTACTGGTTCGCCTGGAATAATGATATCGAGACCCTGTTTTCGGACATCGACCCCGATCTCTGGCAACAAAGTTACCGGAATCCGGTCTGGATGCTCAACCACGTCTCGCAGGAGCGTTATGACGCCCTGGCCGAGGACAGTTATTACAAAAACCGGCTGAGCATGCAGGTGGAGTCCCTGAGCCGTTATCTCGCGGCGCCTTCGGTCTTGAAGTTCGGTGATGTGCCGCCCGGCTCGCCGGCCGTTGCCTATTTCAGCCTCGAGTTCGGGGTCAGCCTGTGCCTGCCCGTGTATTCCGGCGGCCTGGGCATCCTGGCCGGGGATCATCTGAAGTCGGCCAGCGATTTGAACGTGCCGCTGGTGGGCATCGGTCTGGCCTATGCCCAGGGCTACTTCCGCCAGTACATGACCCCTGACGGCTGGCAGCAGGAACGCTACCCCCAGTACGACTTTGAACAGATGCCCCTGCGCCCGGCGGTCACGCCTTCGGGCGAGGAGGCCAGGGTGCACCTGCAGGTGGGCGACCGTCCGCTTGCGGCCCAGATCTGGGAGGCCAAGGTCGGGCGCATAACCCTGTACCTGCTGGACACGAATATCGCCGAAAACCCGCCCGAGTTCCGCGCCATCACCGCCCGTCTTTACGGCGGCAATCTGGAAATGCGTCTGTGGCAGGAAATACTGCTCGGCATCGGCGGCATCAAGGCCCTTAATGTACTCGGCCTCAACCCGCAGGTGATTCACATGAACGAGGGGCATTCCGCCTTTGCCGGCCTTGAGCGGGTGCGCCTGCTCATGAAGGAACACGCCCTCAGCTTCGAGGTGGCCATGGAAGTGGCGGCCTCGGGCAGCATCTTCACCACCCATACTCCGGTGCCGGCGGGCAACGACCGCTTCCCGCCCGCGCTGATGCAGCAGTATTTTGAAGGCTACGCCCGTGACATGGGGCTGGCCTTCAAGGTGTTCATGGCCCTTGGCCGCGAAGAGCCGCACGACGACAATGAAGAATTCTGCATGCCCGTGCTGGCCCTGCGCCTTTCGCGCTTCAACAACGGCGTTTCCAAGCTGCACGGCAAGGTGTCGCGCGCCATGTGGCGCAAAATCTGGGCCCAGTTCCCCGTGGATGACGTGCCCATCGGCTCCATCACCAACGGCACCCACGCCCCGACCTGGGTCGCTCCGGAGATGGGCAGCCTGTATGATCGCTACCTGGGCGGCACCTGGCGCGAAGAGGTGGATTGCCGGCGCGTCTGGCGCATGGCCGCGAATATTCCGGATGTGGAACTGTGGCGGACCCACGAGCGCCTGCGCGGCAGA
>JAJDJN010000041.1 GCA_030267245.1 Desulfovibrio sp. OttesenSCG-928-A18 | reverse complement strand
ACGACGCGGAGGAGGCCTTTGCCCCCTGGCGGCACCCAGAAGAGGGTTTCGGCGGGCGCTGTGCGTCCGATGAATTTTTTGCCGTGGTACCAGAACAGGGTTTGCACATCGGCGTCGGCGTCGGCGCTGAGGGCGAGCTTGCCGCGTTCGGGGTGTGCGACGCTTCGGTGGTATATGATATTTTCCCTGGGGCTGACGATGGCCGGGGCTCGTCCGCTCAGGAAGTCGGGGGCGTTTTCCTGATTGAAGCATTCGGGCGCATAGGGCGGCGGTGTTTTTCTGGCCTGCCCGGCCTGTCGGAACATGCGTTGCAGATCGGTGGGCCAGAAGGCCCAGGTTTCGCGTCTGGTTTTGCCCGGTTTTTCGATGCAGGCCCTGAGGCCGGTATCGATATCGACCAGGATGCTGCGGTAGATGCCGGAATCGGCAATGGGCGAGACGCCGGGGATATACCAGGAGAATGTTGTTTCGGGGCAGAGGCTGGTGTTGATATCGCCCGTATCGGCGCATACTTTTGCGCGCACGAGCTTGAGTTCATGCATGTGCGCCAGCGGCGTATCGACGAGGTTTTCCGCGATCTCCATGGCTTCGGCGATATTGAAGAGGATTTCGCCGGCTGTGGAGGCGCCGAGCAGGGCCGGGTTTGCTTGTCCGTCAAAGTTGCCGACCCAGACAACGAGCACGTAATCGCCGTACACGCCTGCGGCCCAGGCGTCGCGGTGGCCGTTTGAGGTGCCGCTTTTCCAGTACACGGGCAGCCTTGGTGCGGCCCCGCTGAGGTGGCGGGCGCGCAGTTCGCTTGCTCTGTCCCGCAGCATGTGCAGGGTCAGGGCCGAGGCCTCGGGTGAGAGCAGGCGCGACTGCTGTCCGGCGTCAGCCTCTTTGGGGGCGTCGGGGAAGAGGACGAGCCTTTGCCACAGCCCTTTGTTGGCGAGCATGGCATAGAGGGCGGCCAGGTCGCGGGGGCGCATTTCCGCGCCGCCCAGGACGAGGGACAGGCCGTATTCGTCGCGTCCGGCCGGCAGTTCCGCCCTGGCAAGCTGTAAAAAGTCGTAGAGGTCCGGGTCGCGCAACTGGTTGGCTAGCATGATGGCCGGGATGTTTCTGCTCTGGGCCAGGGCGTCTTCGGCGGAAACGGGACCGCGAAAGCGGCCGTCGGCATTGGCGGGCGAGTATCCTTTGAAATCGCGGGGCGAGTCATGGAGCAGGGTCCGGGGGTGAATCAGCCCCTGGTCCAGTGCCAGGGCGTAGATAAAGGGTTTGAGGGTGGAGCCGGGCGAGCGTCTTGCGGTGGTGCCGTCAACCTGTCCAAGGATGCGCGGGTTGTGAAAATCGGCCGAGCCGGCCAGGGCGCGGACTTCCATGCTCGGCCAGTGTACGAGCAGGGCGCAGGCGTTGTCCAGTCCGTCGCGGGCGCGGCGGGACACGAAGGAGGCTATGTGGCGCTCCACAAGCTTCTGGGCGCGCTGGTCGATGGTGGTGCGCACGGCTTTGCCGGTGCTGCCGCTTGCGTGGGCCAGGCGCAGGGCTTCAACGCTGACGTGCGGCGCGGCAAAGGGCAGATCGGCCGGGCTGTGTACGGTGAGGGGCAGGGAGTGGAAAAAGGCGTTGTCCTTGTCTTCGGGGTGCGCTTCAAGCCAGATGCGCGAGAGCCTGGCCCTGGCGGCCGCGATGGCCTCCGGCTCCTGTTCGCGCGCCTTGAGCGGGTTTCTGTGCGTGGGGTTTTGCGGTACCCCGACCAGCGAGAGGCATTCGGTGAGGGTGAGGTTGCGGGCGCTGGTCTGAAAATAGATGCGTGCGGCCGCGCCGATGCCTTCGATGTTGCCGCCGTATGGCGCGAGATTGCAGTAGGCTTCGAGTATTTCTGCCTTGCTGTAGTGGCGTTCGATGGCGAGGGCGCGTTCGATCTGGCGCAGTTTGCCGCTTATGGTATCGGTTTTGAGCCCGTAGCGCAGGCGGGCGAGCTGCATGGTGATGGTCGAGGCCCCCATGCGCCGGCCGCCGCTGAAGGTGCTCCAGGCGGCGCGCAGGAGTGCGCCCGGGTTCACGCCGGCGTGTTCGTGGAACAGCCTGTCTTCATAGAGCAGGGTGGCTTCGATGAATTCGGGGGCGATGTCCTCCAGGTGGACGCGCAGGCGGTATTTGTGGTCCTCGGACAGGGATAGTCTGAGCAGGGAGCCGTCGCGGTCAAGGACCGGGGTGGAGAAGCTGATGCCGTCCAGCAGCGGCGGCCTGGGGACGCAGAGCCACCAGCCGGCCGCGACCAGCAGGCAGCCGGCGAGGAGCAGCCCGGCCAGGCCGAGTATTCCGCGTCCCCCGGCTGCCCGGGCTTTGCCCCCGCAGCCGGCCGGTATTCCAGACAAGTTATTTTACCTCCACGCGTCCGGGGCTTGTGCGGGCGCGGGCGTCCGGGTCGTAAAGGGCTTCGGCAAAGGCCACGGGCAGGGTGAAGGAACCCTTGTTCACCGCCTTGATCAGGTAGATGAAGACAGTTTCCCGCTCGTCCAGGGAGGCGTTGATCACCATGCGGTCTTCGCGTCTGTCCACGTAGGTCACGCGCATGGGGGCGCGTCCGGGCAGCCCGGCCTTGCTGATCAGGCTCCGGACCTCGTTCATGCTGGCGGTGTTGGTGAACACGGGCATGTCGTCCTCGCCGTAGCCGGGGTCGGGGGCGCTGGTGGTGCCGGCGCTTGCGCCGGTGATCACGCCGCCCTTGCTGATGACCTGCTCGAAGCCGCCCGGAAGCAGGGAGGTAATGGCGATGTTGTCGATGTACCGCTGGCCGGTGCTTCTGGCGCTGACCACCACGTAGACCTCGTCGCCCTGCTTGATGTCGGCCAGGGTGCCGCCGTGCGCCGGTATGTAGTCGGTGCGCACTTCGATCTTCTCGCCCTTGTTGCCGTGGGGCAGGATACGGTCGAAGCCGTCGCTGCTTATCTGCCAGTACAGGCCTTCGCCGCCGGAGAAGACGAACTCGGCGGCGCGGTGGTCAGCGATCAGGCGTTTGAGCATGCTTCCGTCAGCTTTCATGGGCAGGGGCTGGTGTTTCGCGTCCCTGGCCGTTAGCGTGAGGCCGGAGGCGGCTTCGCGCTGTTTGGCCCCGGCATAGGCCACGATGCCGCGTATGGCCTGGGTGGCGCCGGTGGTGGTGTAGCGGCCGTTGCCGATATCATTGACCAGGGCGATGAGCAGGGCGCGGCCGCTGTTTTCTTCAAGGAGCCGGGGGAAGTGGTCGGCCAGGATGCGCATATGGAGCCCGTTGGCCCAAAGGGCTGTGAGGAACCAGTTGTCGCCCCGCCAGGGATTTTTTGCCTTGGGGTCGGCCAGTTGCACGTCCTTGATCAGGGCCTCGGCCTCCTTGTTCTGGAGCATCAGGCTGTAAGCGCCGGCCAGCAGCGCGGCGCTGACGTCTCTTCTCCAGCCGGCGAAGTGTTCGTCGCAGTGCTTCACCAGCCGCGAAATGTCGCGGTAGCGTTCGCCGATGCCCATGGCCCCGGCCCGGGTGTAGACCCAGGCGGCATAGGCGCTGAGCCGGGCCTGGTTCAGGTTGAGGGGCATTTGCAGCAGCATGGCGCGGCTTTCTTTGGCGGCGTCGGCCATGAGATTTTCGGGCACGTTGAAGCCGGCTTCTTTGGCGCTGATCAGAAAATCCAGGCTGTACACGGTGAGGAAGTCGTAGCTGCCGTTCTGCTGCGGCCAGAGGGCGTAGCGTCCGGGTTTGATCTGGCGCGAGCGCAGTACGCGCACGGCCTTGTTTATGGCGGCTTCGGCGTCAACCCTGGCCGCCTGTCCGTCGGCCGGATTCGGCAGCAGTTCCTTGTAGCGCTCCAGCAGGGCGTAGGGGAAGGCGGCGCTGAGCACCTGTTCGGTGCAGCCGTGGGGGAACTCGGTCAAAAAGCCAGAGAGCCCGGCCACCAGGGGCAGGGGCAGTCCGGACAGGGATGCTTCGACCCTGGAGTACTCGGCATACAGTTCCCTGGCAACGGGTATGACCTGCTCGGCCCTGGTCAGCCTGCCGGCGCTAAAAGCGCTCATGCGCGGCGATGCCGGACGCACGGAAAGGGAGACGGGCCGGCGCGCGGTCTGGCTTTGCGGCGCCAGCCGGTCCGTCCCGGCCTTTTGTTCCCCTCCCGCAGCGGGGTCTGCTCCGGCAGCGGCCGGCAGTTCCACGGTGGCGGTCAGGCTGACGGTGCTTTCGCCCAGGCGGTCGGAGGCTTTGAGGCGCATGCTTACGACGCTTGAGCCGCCTTCATCCACCTTGACAAGCTCCGGCGGCGCGCTTTCAAAGCTCAGGCCCTGGTCCAGAACGGCGCTGAAGCGGATGGGCGCGGCCTTGCCGCTGCCCTCGCAGTTGTTGGCCAGGACCACGTTCAGTTCAAAAACGTCGCCGGGGGCCACGGCCAGGGGCAGGGTGGGGGTGATGATCACGGGTGCGCGCACCAGGCTCATGCGCTCGCTTTCGCCCAGGGCTTCAAGGCCGGCGGCCACGGCCATGACGCGCAGGCGGCCGTTGAAATAGGAGGGCACCGGCCAGGTCAGGTCCCGGCCTTCGGGGCCGATATCCACAAGGCCCGACCAGTAGACAACGGAACGTTCGCTTTTGCGCTTGAAGGGGTTGAGTCTGTCCAGGGCTTCTTTGCTGTAGTCGCCGCCAAAGGCGGAATCGCGCTGGACGAGACCGTATTCGGGCATGAGCAGATTCCAGTTTTGCATACCCCTGACATAATGGAGCTTTTCCTTGAGGAAATAGCTGATGGGCGAGGGGGTCTTGTAGCTGGTAAGCTGCAGCACGCCCTCGTCAACGGCAAAGATCACGGCCTTGCCGGGTCGTTTCGCGCTGACGCGTATGGTCATGTCCTCGCCCGGGACGGCCACTTTGGGGCTTTCAAGGCTGATGCCCATGTCGCGCTGGTCGATGTTGGCGATAAAGGGCGTGATGGCCACGGCGCTGGGGTCCATGAATATTTCTTCGGAGTTGATGTCGCGCAGCATGTGCACCATGAGGAAGCCCCGGCCCTGAAAGTCTTCGGGCACGGCGATGCGCTGTACGGAATCCGTTGTGTCGGCCTTGAACCAGGTGTGGGCGAGCACGCGATCGCTTTCAAGGGTGATGAGTCCCGCGCCGGCATAGGGGGCGCTGATAAAGACCTGAATTTCTTCGCCGGCCTTGTACTCCAGCTTGTCCAGGCGGATGCGCAGGGTGGCGTCGCGTTTCAGGCCCTGGTGGCGGTCGGCGCCGCCGGCAACGGTAAAGGGTATACGGCTGAACTCAACGCCCTTTTCGTCTGTAAGGCTGAGCGTGAACTCGCCCGTGGCCTCGGTGGGCAGCTTGAAGGTCAGCCCCTCGGCGGGGATGGAAAGCTCCGAACTGTGCACCGGGCGTGTTTCGCTTTGCGCCTCGTAGCGGTATGCGCCGGATTCGTCGCGAGTGAGCAGGGTTTTGTAGTCTGTTGCCGTGATGTCGAGCTTCATGGGTCCGGAGGCTTCGGGCGCGCCGCTTCTGCCCACGGCGATGAACTCCACCGCCGCTTCGGCGTCCTTGGCCAGAAAGTTCAGGGGCGCGTTGCTGCGCCAGCCGATGAAGCGGGAATAGGGCGAGACGGTGCAGGAGGCGCTGGTGAAGACGCTTCTGCCGCCGCCTTCCTCAAAGGCTTCGGCCTGGAAATGGACGCGGTAGGTGGCTGCTTCCAGGTTGTCCAGGGGCAGGGACCAGACGGCCTTGCCCTCATCGTCGGTGCTGCGCTCGCCGAGGGACTGCTCCACACGGCCGCTGGAATCGATGCCGGCAGGGGAGGAGAATGCATAGTCCTGGTAGCTGATAACGTTTTGCGTGGCGCGCAGGGCCTCGTAGCCGGCCTTGACCGTGCCGCCGCTCAGGGGAGTGCCGTAGAGGTTTTCAACCCTGACTTCGGCTTTGAGCTCTTCGGGCAGCAGCCAGCGCAGGGGCTTGCCCCCGCTTTTGGCTTCCTTGCCCGTGATCGCGCTGCTGGCCTTGATGCGGTCGGGTTGGAACTCCTCAAGCTGCACGGCATGTGAGGCCACGGTATCTTCCCAGAGCCGCACTTGCAGATAATAGCGCCCTGTGGGCGAAGATTCGCTGCTGGGCAGGGTGATTTCGGTGATGCCCTCGGGGTTGAGGGTGATGTTCTTGTCCGCCACCACCTGATCCAGGGGGTCGAACAGTCTTACGCGCAGGGGCAGCCTGTCCACCTCGGCCGGGTCCCAGTCCGGGCTTTTGGCGATGATGCCAAAGTGAAAGGGCTCGCCGGGACGATAGATGCCGCGTTCGGAGAAGACAAAGACCCGGATGCTGCCGGCGTCCCTTTTATATCCTTTCCAGCCGTTGCCAGTGGCGTAGATGCCGGTGTTGTAGTTTTTGCTGCTGTCGAGGAGCATGTAGGTCATGTCGTTGCCGTAGCGGGCCTCCAGGGCCACGGCTTCCTTTTCGTTGCTGAAGCCGGAGAGGTCGGGCAGGCTGGTCTTGCCGTTTTCGTCGCAGTTGCGGGTCATGAGCACAAAGCCGTTGCGGGCTATTACCCTGAGCTCGGCCCCGGGCAGGGGGACGCCCCGGGCAAAGGAACTGAGAAAGATATCCCTGTTGTCGTCGGTATCCTGCTTGACGACCATGGCAATGTCGGTGAGCAGGATAAAACGCTCCAGTTCGTGATATTCGCCGTTGAGGCTTTCGCCCTTGAAACGGATCTGAAATATTCCCCTGGCCCCTTTTTCGATCAGTTCGTTGAGGTCCAGGCTGCTGTAGGCCAGATCCAGGCCGTCGCCGGTGGAAACGGGGATGCTGCCCTCAAGGCGGTCGCTGATATCGCTGTATTCAATGGAATAGCCGTTGATGTCCGGGTCTGTGAAATCGGAGCTTCTGTAGGCGAGCAGGTTGATATAGTCGGGCCGTATGCGCCAGGCCTCCCACTTGATGTTGGGGATGCCGCGCGAGGCGAGGGCGAGCTTGCGCGCGCCGGCAAGGCCGAGAATGGAGCCCTGCTGCATGAGGCGCAGTTCCGGCTGCGGCTCGGGGGTAAAGAGCAGTAACTGGTAGTCCTCGTCCAGGGTATAGCCGGAGCGCGTTTTCAAGCCCTCCGGCACCTCGACCATGACGTGGCGGCCCACAGGCGCCTTGTAGCGGAAGGTGAACTGGGAGGAATAGTCCATTTTGCCAAGGGGCACGGGGCTGAGCTCTATTTCCGGCGCCGAGTCCACGACCTTCTGGAAGGCCGCCATGCTTTCGCCCTCGTCATCTTGTATCCAGGCGTCTTCCATCACTTCCGCCCAGTCTGTTTTACGCCCGGCCGCCTTGTCTTCGTCGTTTTTATAGCGGGGCAGCAGCTTGACGCGCACGGCCTTTTGCGCTTCTTCGGCCTGTACGGGATGTGAGAACAGGACCAGGAGCGTCGGCTGTACGCGGTTGTCCTCATCGGGCACGGCCAGAAGCTGGGCGTTGGTGACAAGCACGAACTCGTCGCGCGCGGGGATTTCCGCTTTCCATTCCTTGCCGCGTTCAAGGCGCTGCCGGCCATTGGCGCGGGATATGTCCTTGTCCGCCCACAGCACCAGGGCGCCGGGCTTGACCGGCAGCCTGGTCACGGGGATGGTGGCCACAAGCTCGCGGTCGCTGTTCGCGGAAAAGACCGGCGAGCCGATGCCGCCGCCGTCGCCTTCCATGCTGAAGCGCAGGCCCTTTTCCACGCTGCCGACGTCCAGGGGCAGGTTGCTGCTGAAGATCACCTGCATGATGAGCTGTTCCGGGCTCTGCGGGTCTTCAAATACAGAACTGAAGCGCGCGTCCACCTGCCAGGTGGGCAGCGTGATGTCATATTTCGTGGTCAGGGCCTTGTCCCAGTTTGGCAGGCCCTTGAATTGCATCACGGCCTTGCCGCCCTTGGGCAGGTCTTTTGCGGGGATAAGGTATTGCACGTAGACGGCGTTATCCGAGATGCTGGTCCGGAGTTTACCCGGCAGGGGCGGGTCAAAGTCGAGCAGATCCTCGCCCACGTCCAGGCCCTTCCACAGTTCGCGGCACTGGTCCATGTTGCCGGCATATTCGGAGCAGCGGTAGGAATCCATGCTCAAGCGTGTGGATATGATGAAATTGTCGGCGTCAAGGCGTGTGCCCGGGCGGTCGATCTGGAGAAAAAGCTTCGCTTCTTTGGCTTTGACGGCGCCGGCCTTTGCCGCCTTAAGCTCCGCCTCGGCTCTGGCCTGTTTGTCCGCGTCATCGCGCAGCAGTTTGGCCGCCGGGCTGCCGGGATCAATGGCCGGCTGGGTTTTGTCTTCGCCGCCGCTCAGAAAAAGCCAGCCAAGGACGAGAACAAGGGCGACAAGGCCGCCGGCAAAGAGCCAGACGCTGCCTTTTTTGGGCGCCGGCCGGCCGGGGGCCTTGTCAGCGGGTTTTTGTGTGTTTTCAGGGCTGGAGGGAGTCTTCTGGTCCATGCGTGCCGCCTTTGCTTGTAGTCGTAAATGTCAGGGCCTGTTTTCGGACAAGCCCCCGCCGGGACGCGGCCCTTCCCACGCGAAAACGCGGTGGGGGCGCCGTGGCGGATGGGAAAGAGTCCGGGTTTTATCCCTGCTTGCGCAGCTTGTGGAGCTCTTGCATGGTATCAAGGATGTTGAGGGTCTGGTTGACCCGCCAGTAGAATTCCTCGGCTTCAAAGGGCTTGGTGAGAAAGTCGTTGGCGCCGTTTTTCAGAAAACGGGCCGTAAGCGCTCCGGAGCCGGTGGAGGACAGGCCGATGACGGCCAGCTTGGTGATTTTGTAGCTGTTGCGGATTTCCTGCACCAGGGTGATGCCGTCCATGCGCGGCATGTTGAAGTCCGTAATCACAAGGCGGATTTCCGGGGTGGAGCGCAGCACTTCCAGGGCGGCCAGACCGTCTTCGGCCCCGATGCTGCTGATGCACTGCACGGCCAGCATGCGCTTGACAACGGCGCGCTGGGTGGAGGAATCGTCCACCACCAGCGCCTTGACATTGAAGTTGGCGTGCAGGCGCTGCACGCTGGCCACCAGGGGATCGAGATCGTCGATGCTGCCCTTGAGGAAATAATCGGCCACCTGCTTGTCAAGGAAGCCCCGGCGCACGTTCTCGTCAAAGGAGGCGGCGAGCACCACACAGGGGATGTCCATGCCCCGGCACAGGTCAACGGTTTCACCGTCCGGCGCGTCCGGCAGATTGAGGTCGGCCACGGCGGCGAAAATATCCTGCCTGTTCGCTTCGGCCAGAGCCCTGGCCTCGGCCAGGCTGTGGGCCACGAGCAGGCCGAAACCTGTGAGCGACTCAAAACGCTGTGAGATGATTTTGGCCTGAATGGGGCTGTCTTCAATGATCAACAGGGTATTTGCGTTCACAAGAGCCTCCTTGGTCTTGCTGGTACTCCCTCCCAACGCGGCGGGATCAGGGCCGGGGGGCAAGGGGCAGCTCTATGATGCACATATACTTGCGCTTGCCCTTGGACGGCGAAAAAGCCTTTTGAAATGCGGCCCGGCCTTGCGGGCTGTTCAGATCCTGGCGGTTGGACTTGGAGTTCTTGCCCGTGGTGTGGTAATACCAGGCCCGGCCGCGGGCATCCACGTGGATGAGCCCCACATGGTAATGCTGCAGGGTGTAGCCCTTGCGGCGGCTTTCGGCCGAGAAGCTTGCCAGATACAGAAAACCGGGGCGCAGGCGGCCGGGCAGTTCCTCCCAGGTGGCCGGGTCGTTCGTGTCAAAACCACGGGGACCGAAGCCCGTGGACGCTGCCGGGTCCATGCTCGCGTGGCCGGGCAACAGCATGTTGCGGGCAAAGGGCTCCGAAATGTTCATGATCAGATCCCAGCCGAAGTCCCAGTCCTGCCCGTCGGGCGCGCCGGGGCCGCTGTCGCCCAGGCGGTCGCGCATAACCGCGTCCAGGCTGAAATTATGGCCGAGAAGAAGCCGTGAGGCCTCAAGCACAAAACCGCTGCAATTGAGGCCGGGGCTGCTGAAACGCTGTTTCTGGTCGGCAAAAAGCGTGAACTGGCCCTGCTCGTTTACGGCCCCGTCAATACGGTACGGAATCCCGAGCATGGCCGCGAGAATATCCTCCGACACCTTGCCCGGCGCTTGGCCGGATGCGAAAAGCGCCTTTGGCGCGGCAATTCCGTTCACCATAAGGGTATTTTCGCCGGAAGCCGCCGCCAGGGCGGCAGGCACGACAAAAAAGAACAGTAAGAGTACGGCCAGGGACGGACGGATTCTTGCGGACATGGTTTTTCCACCGCTGCAGCTAGAGCAGTTTACCTTTGAAATGCTTGCTTAACGGCGAGCAAAGCTCGCCTGCAAGCATTTCTGGGCAAGGATTTGAGGACAAATTTTTGCAGAGCAAACACAATTTTCAAAGTGCATTTGCTCAAGAGTAGTTTACCTTTGAAATGCTCTAATGTTTATTGAGGACTTTGTCGATATCTTCCGCCATTGCAATCAGTGCGATAAGGTTACAGATCTCGGGACGCGGGGTGAAGTCGCTGTGCCTTCCATGGCCGATCCAGTTCCGATAGAGCAATGCCTTTTCAAAAAGCTGAAATGGCTTCTGCTCTTCGGCAGGCAAAGCCCCACAGAGCATTTAAACATTTTCAATGTTAAAATGCTATATGTTTGACGCCATCCGGATTTTCCTTTATTCATGCACTCCATGCGTGGCTGTAGCTCAGTTGGATAGAGCGCCAGCCTCCGGAGCTGGAGGCCGCAGGTTCGATTCCTGCCAGCCACGCCATTTTTCAAGAGCCATGCCCTCGCTCCGGGTACGGCTCTTTTTTGTGCTGAAATAACAGGAAAAAGGCCGCATTACAGCGGAACCAGCAGGGGCGGATCCCTTCCGGCGGCACCGTTCCCGCTATGCTGGCCCGCTGCCCCGGCAGATATCCGGGCCATGCTTTCGCCCGATCCCGGCCCTTGCCTTGCCGACCTGTCAGGATATAGACTCGGGCAGTGGGCGGAAAGGAACTTTTACTTTTTCAGGAGCAGCAGCATGGCATATTCCCTTACCTGGCACGGACACTCCAATTTTCAGGTGAACGGTCCGGATTTTTCCATACTCGTCGATCCGTTTTTTACCGGCAACCCCAAAGCTGTCAGCGCCTGGGAGGATATCAGACCGCCGGACGCGGTTTTTGTCACCCACCTGCACGGCGATCACGCCGGTGACGCGGTGGCCATATGCAAGCGTTTCGGCTCCATGCTCGGGGCCGTGGTGGGCATTGCCGAAGTGCTGCAAGGCCGGGGGGTGCCGGCGGAACAGATCATCAACGGCATCGGCTTCAACATCGGCGGCAGCGTGCTGGTCAAAGGCGTGGAAGTGACCATGACCCAGGCTTTTCACACCAGCGAAGCCGGCGCGCCCACCGGCTACATCCTTAAACTGCCCAATGGCTGTACCATCTATCATGCCGGTGATACGGGCATTTTTTCCAGCATGGCCCTTTTTGGCGAACTGTACTCCATTGATGTCGCCCTGCTGCCAGTGGGCGGGGTCTTCACCATGGACGCCAGCCAGGGGGCGCTGGCGGCAAGGCTGCTCAAGGCCGGAGCCGTGGTGCCCATGCACTGGGGCACATTCCCGGTCCTGGCCCAAGATTGCACGGCCTTTGCCGCCGAACTGGCGAAACAGGCTCCGGATTGCCGCTGTCTGACAATGGCCCCGGGCACGAGCATCGAATTGCCCGCATAAGGCTGCGTACATGCTAAACAAAACCCTCAGCAGCCGGGGCGCTGCCGCCGCATGCGGATTTTCGCCCCGGCAGCGACACCCGGCATACCCCAAGGATATCCATAACACATGACCGTTACTTTTGAAGACCTGGAGCTTTCCAGAGAACTGCTTAAATCCGTTGAAGATATGGGCTTTGAAGAGCCCTCTCCCATTCAGGTGCTGGCCGTGCCGCCGCTTCTGGCCGGGCGCGACGTTATCGGCCAGGCCCAGACCGGCACGGGCAAGACCGCCGCATTCGCCCTGCCCATTCTCGAGCGCGTCGACCCGCGCAACAAGGCGCCGCAGGCGCTGATACTCTGCCCCACCAGGGAACTGGCCATCCAGGTGGCCGAGGAGGCGGGCAAACTTGGCTCGCGCAAGCGCGGGCTTTTCGTGCTGCCCGTTTACGGCGGTCAGCCCATCGAACGCCAGTTCCGCGCCCTGGCGCGCGGCGCGCAGATCATCGTGGGCACTCCCGGCAGGGTCATGGACCACATGGAACGCGGCACCCTGCGCTTTGACGAGGTGTTCATCGCCGTGCTCGACGAAGCGGACGAAATGCTCGACATGGGCTTTCGCGACGATATCGAAGCCATCCTGGAACAGACCCCGGAAGGCTGCCAACGAGTCTTTTTTTCAGCCACCATGCCCCCGGCCATCATGGATTTGTCCAAGCGCTTTCTCAAGGATCCGGAAATTCTGAGGATCACGCAAAAGCTCCTTACCGTGCCGACCATTGAGCAGGTCTATTACGAGGTGCGCCCGCACCAGAAAATGGACGCCCTGTGCCGGGTGCTCGATTCCCAGGGCTTTCGCAAGGCGCTGGTGTTCTGCTCCACCAAACGTAGCGTGGATGAAGTGACCATGCATCTGCAAACGCGCGGCTACCAGGCGGACGGGCTGCACGGCAACCTGGCCCAGCCCCAGCGCGACCGGGTCATGGGACGCTTTCGCACGGGCGGTATCGAAATCCTTGTGGCAACAGATGTGGCGGCCAGGGGCATCGACGTTGACGATGTGGACGCGGTCATCAACTATGATATCCCCAACGACGTGGAAAACTACGTGCACCGCATCGGCCGTACCGGCCGGGCGGGGCGCGCG